>JABXIW010000150.1 GCA_013372875.1 Gammaproteobacteria bacterium
AAATGTTTTCGCAGGCTTGCTTTTATTATACAAAGAAAAACTATGTAGAATGTCGCCAGAAGACAATCCGGAGATCCTTATTAAGCAATATATCAGACCTGTGACGGATGATGCTGGCAGAATTACATTTAAAGGTAAGGGTCAGAAGACTGTTGATGTGCAGTCCATCAAAGAGAGGTTCAAAAGCTTGGATATAGTTGTTAATTGGTCTCGGTTTGATGAAATGAACAGTTTGAGAAATGAACTTGAACATTACTACTCCTCAGCGTCTCCTGGAACGGTGAAGGAAATAATATCAAATTCTTTTATTTTGATTAGAGACTTTTTGACTGAGCATCTCAATCTAGACCCTCAAGACCTTTTGGGAAATGAAGCATGGGCAGTTTTGCTGGAGATCAACGAAATCTATACATCAGAAGCATTAAAGTGCAGTGAATCTTTAGAGAATATTGATTGGGAATTCAATACTGTTAAGGATTCTCTCAAACATCTACGATGCAATAAATGTCACTCGTCGCTGGTTAATGCACCTAGTGAAGGTGATGAATATCCAAATATAAGTTTAAATTGCAAATCATGTAACCACGAATTCTTGTTTACAGAAGTTGTAGAGCAGTGTATTGATGAACTGTTGGCTGGTAAGGCTCACGTGGCAATTAAAGACGGTGGAGAGTCACCCTATGACGAGTGTCCCGAATGCCGCCAGAATACATATATTCATGCAGAAGAGATATGCGTGGCTTGTGAATATACTCTTGAATATACACACTGTAATCTATGCGAGGTACCTTTGGGAATAGATGAGCAATTTAATGAGGGATATTGTGGTTACTGTGAATATAAGCTCGGTAAGGTGATGGCTGAATAAGTATACTTTTTAATGAATAGAATGGACACATATGAACAGCTAACACGCAAGTTAGAGTTACTTTTTAAGCAATATAGTATATCCAATTATACTTGGGATATTCCTGACAACTGTCCTATCAATATTCCTCATGAAATTAAAAAAAGCTATGAAAGATGTATTTTTTTAAAGCAGAATCTTTATAAAGCTTTTTCTAATGATGGTTGTCTCTCAACGGAGTACTGGATTATTAGAGAATGGGGGAAAATTAGATCCTTTAAGAAAAACCCTGATAACGATAAAAGAATAAATGATTTTAAGAGTCAATTATTCAGCGGAAAGTTAACAAGAAAGAATTTTGATTCAATTTCTTCCCTATCCAAAATAGCATCATTTTCTTATCCTGATGATTATGTGATTTATGATTCTCGAGCAATTTACTCGTTAAATTGGTTATTGTTTAAATATTCGAAATCTAAAAAGTTATTTCCGCAGCCTAAAAGCCGAAGCCCTGTGCTTAATAGGTATGATCTTAATACTGTATTTGAATTAAGTAATAAAGAAGTCACATACTACTCTTACAAAGAAGCGTTTCACAAATATTGCAAGTTAATCAAACAGCTTTCTATTAACCAAGAAGAGCCATACATTCTTGAGATGCTTTTATTCTCAATTGCTCCAGACTGGGTTCCAGAAGATTTAAAAAACTCTGTTTCATTAACGCTGAAGTGCATTGATAATCAAATATAAATTCTAGTTTTTATAACTATAAATGAGATATAAATAAGGGAGTAATAATCTCCCTTAACTTCACATGGTTAATTTTTCAATAGAAAACTGTAAATCATAAAGAAGGGATTGCTTCAGTTCGATGGGTGACAATATTTCAATATCAGGAAGCCAGTATTTTAAAATCGGAATTATCTGTTTTGGATTAGTAATGCTGGATGTTACCAATAATGTGCCATCATCTAGTATTTTCAATAATTGTTGGTCCGGCAAGATTGAGGTATCAGAAAAATGATTAGCAATTGCAGAGTCAATCTTTAGCACTACCTCAGTCGGATAGTCAGTTAATGATAGTTGGCTGCTATCAGTAATTTGACTATCAACTTCTTTTAATCTGACAAAGCTTTTGTCTAATCGAGCTACTTGGCTTAATTTCGCTACCTTAAATAGCTTTAGCTGTTCATTGTGTAATGCAGCTAAATACCACCATCCTCTATCATTTACTAGTCGGTAAGGACATACCTTGGAATAAGACTTGCCTTTGTACGAAAAGCTAACCATTTGATTGTCTTGTACTGCTAGAGTCAGTAGCTTAAAAGCTTCTTCATAGCTAGTAATGTCTTCAATCTTAATATTGCTAAATAAGAATGGTGGTGTGTTCTTAGTATTTAATCTTGAAAAGGATAGAGCATCAAATGATGGAAATATCTTAGATAAGCCAAGCATATCAAGAATGGGCTTAATATCGGTCTTACCTTGTCTGCCAAGGTAAGTTGGATCTAGAAAGTAAGTAGAGCCTTCTCGCTCAATAGGCAAGTAAGCCAAGCGCTCGTTAAAGTCACGCTGCAAAGTCCGCTCAGTGACATTGAACTCTCTAGCCAAAACAGATAGGTTCAAACTCTCACCCGTATTCAGCCGGGTTAAAATAATGCCTAATCGTTTAGCTAAAGTATCATGCTCCATCCACACTATATTACGGATGCTCCTCGAAAGGTTGTGACGAGTAGAAATAATTATTTCTTGTTACGACTTCACCACGCTAACCCTTTTGTCATAAGCACTAAATAAATAGTCAAAATCGAGTCTAATTAAAAACATTATTGTGTGCGACACAACCTGTCGGGCGCGGTTGATATGATTTATCAACAAAATCCCTATATCTATATCAATTAAGTTCGATAGCTTTCTTATGGAGTGATAATTAGGGATTGTCGCATTCAAAAACAAAATATGGAGAATCAAAATGAAACGATACTTAGCGCTTGCACTTGGGGTAATGGCAGTCCTATCAACACCAGTTCATGCGGTTGATGGTTACAAAGATTTAAAGTTTGGAATGTCTCTAAAAGAGGTTAAAGAAAGTGGCTATTGTGACTTTATTCAGGAAGATTCAGGGCAGAAGGGTGTTGATTTCCTCGGTTGTGCAAACTTGAAATTTTCTGGTGACGAAGTGCCCGCTGTAGCATTTTTCATCAATGACAAACTCCTTAGATTTGGTCTTGAACCATCAATAGATGAAGTCATGGGGTTAATGAATGCATTAGCGAACAAATACGGAGGCGTTTCATCGCAATCTGACGAACAAGAATTTAACGCTGTTGATCAATACCCGAATAGAGAGGCGTATATAGCTTTTGATAATGACACAGTGGTATTAAAAATTGCGTCGGATGAATACGGTAATCAAGGTGCATTGCTCATGTACACTTCTCCCGAGTACGACATTCAGTTACTAAAAAACCAAGAAAAAGCTTTTAGCGACGACTTGTAGGAAATCTCCGATGAAGAAAGCAGTTGATTTCTTAACCAATGAGTCTGAATTAGCTCCTAACTATGTAAGACTATTGTCCTTGATATTCTTATTGATTTGCGGCTCATTAGCATTCTTTGAATATACCGCGATTAAAAATTGGTGGCCTGATACCAGTGTCGTCTTTAAGCCTAGATTAATCTCAACAATGATAGCCATATTCGTGATAGCTCCCTTGTACATGCGAGGAATATTAAAGTGGTCTATCTCTGTCTATGGCATTATTTCTCTACTACTGATCCTATTAGTGTTTTCTTCATTCGTAGAATTAGCGTTAGGAGGAAATAGAGCAAGTAATATCATCTACGCCTTAATAGGAGCATCTTTAATTTTGTCATGGTTAGGGATGTCTGCTGTTGCTGGGTTTGGTTGGATATTTACTTTCGCGGCAGGGATAACGGCTTTAATAGTGAATAATATCGCAATGGGCTTTTATGGCTTCATTTACGTGGCTACAGGCTTTTTAGGTTTGATACTTCATTCAGATTTAACCCCCGCAAGCTTAATACAAGGCTTTAAAGAAGAGTTCATCAAAAGCAACATACAACTACCTAACGTGACTGACTAAAACAGTTGTTTAACTATATATCCTATAGGTGATTATTCTCAATCACTTATAGGAGCTTTCATGCAAAAGAAATTTCATTTTACCAATGCAAAGCTAAAATCCATTCCTCCACACGATAAGAATTCCCCATCTACAGAGCTAGAATTAACAGACGATAGTGATGTTGTTGGTCTTAAGGTCTTGGTCGGCAAGTCGGGCAATAAGCGATTCCTACTGCGCTATACCTTTCAAGGTCGAAAGCGCTCAATAGCGATTGGGCGGTTTGGTGATATTGATGTGACCACAGCTAGGAAGGTCGCTAAGAAATACAAAGGGCTTTTAGCTGAAGGAATTGATCCCAAGGAAGAGCGAGATAGCTATAAAGGCAAACCTACCATTTCAGAATTCTTCTGGAATACTTACTTTCCCGTTATCCAATCTCGTAAACGGTCGTGGGACAAAGACTTACAAAGATTTAAGAAGTTTATTGAACCGCGATTAGGTAATATCCGATACGAAGAGTTGAAGCCCATCGACGTATTAAACCTACAACAATACATCTCCAATCCCGATAGTATGAACCGACAATACGCCCCTAGTACTATCAACAGGGTTATAGCGCTGCTTAAAACCATGACTAAGTATGCTATGAGCCTAAGTATTGTCGATTCGAATGTCGCTGCGCCAATCAGCTTGTTAAAAGAAAATAATATCAGAGAGCGTTTCCTCGATATTGAAGAGTCTAAGCGAGTGATACAAGCTGCCTTGTCATTCCATAACCCCTATATTGGAAGCGCAATAGCAATCTTGTATATCTGCGGTAATCGACGTGGTGAAATCTTTGGTTTGAAGTGGAAGAACTTGAACACTGAGCAGAAAACAATTTTTGTTGAAACCAGTAAATCAGGTGAGCCATTTACCATATACTTGTCAGAGATGGCTTACAAGATCATCAGCCGATTAGAGCCTGTTGCTGGTAATCCTTATATCTTTGTCGGTAAGAAAGAAGGTAAGCCTCTTAATGATGTTCGCTTTGCCTATAGACAAATATTAGAAGCAGCAGGGATAGATAATATTGATGAGGTTTGCTTGCATACGGCGCGTCACTCAGTTGCTTCTAACTTAATTGCTAGTGGCTATTCTCAGATCCATGTAAAGCAGCAATTAGCCCATAAGTCGATTAATTCTAGTGAGCGGTACATTAAGTACTCTCCAGATAGTGCTAGAAAAATTAGCCAAGGATATAGCGATATATTGTCTGACTCTGAATAACTTTTCTTAAATTTCAACTTAACCCTAAAGCCAGCTCTTGTTATTCAAGTGCTGGCTTTTTATTTCCAGGAAGAAAACCATGCACATAGAACACCAGTGGCCTGATTTTCAGAGCCTACCAATGAGTATCGTTTCTCAGGATTCCTTGAGAAATTATCTGATAGAACCATTTGGTGATGAAGTTTTCGCTAAGTCATTTTGGCGACTATATCCCTGTACTCTAATCATCATAGAGGCAAGTGATACCAAAGAAACTTTGGAGCAGCTTGATACTGAAACCCTTAATCAATTCTATTTCGCTACCCAATATCCAGAATATACCGAAGCTTTGTGCAGTGAATTTACTGTAAAGCTTTCAATAATTAATGACGAGGGTGCTGGAATATACCTTGTCATCAATAATCGTTCAGAGCTTCTGACTTTTGATAGACCGGACTCGAACCGGAAAAGTTAGAAGAGCCCAATAACCATTTATATCTTTTAAAAATCTTATTTTAACTCAAGAGGTAATGCTATGGCTGCTGTAAAAAGTAGTAATTCAAAAAAGTCTCAACAATCATTGAACGCTGGCGCGAAGGAAGAAAGCGCTAAAGACTTAATGATAGTTTTCAAATCTAAAGCTCCAAAGATGAGTCCTAAATCAAAAGGCTTTATCCAATACCAACTGGTAAAGGACAAAAAGGATCGATTATTTATTCAGCTACTCAGTAATACCAGTGGTGGAATATTCAGTAAAGAGTTAATTAATTTAACGTTAATTACTACTGCTCTGAAAAAACTACCTGCGAATAGACCTTTTAAATCTTCAAGTCTTAAAGAAGTATTTACTGGGAAGGGCGCAAAGAGTGCTAATAATCCATCCTTTCTTGCGGCAGTATTGCGCTCTAAGAATTTAGGACTAATTGTTCCTGATGCTAAGAGTCAATTTCTATCGCAACTTAGTCCAGACTTTGACGATAAGTTAAAACAGTTAATGAAGAATTAATTCTTTCTTATCGAATTAGACAGGATCTTGTACAACACCACGCTTCGCTCTTCATACGAAGAGCGTTTCGCGCGGTGTCACCAAGATCCCACTCAAGTGTTTTTAGTATGCAAACACAGCTTTTAAACAAGTAAAACACGACTTCAGACTTAACAGCCTGAAGTCGTGCTTCAAAAGACTGTGTTATGGACAGGAAGAGGTTGCAAGTTAAGTTTGAAATTTGCTTCCGGTCGCTTCGACAACTCGTATTGTAAGGCTCTATGAGTCGTCGAATTTATGCTTAAACGCGCATCCAAATGAATCTTTTATCCCCGGGTTTTAATTTCATTGAAGCAGGGCTTAATCAATTTTAGGAATTACCATGAAAATACTCATTAGTAGTATCACTTTTATTTTTTTATTAACAGGTTGTGATCAATTAAAAGTTGAGAACCAAATTAATGACAAGACCATTGAAAGTCGAGAGTTAAAAGCTGAAAACGCATCCTTGACCAGTGAAGTTAAGGATTTAACCGAACAAGTCGCTCGATTAAGCGTTCAATATCCAGATGGAGCTATCATCGAGGAAACTCGTAAAGCTCTGACTCAAAAAGCTACTGAATTAAAGCAACGTGAAGAACGCTATCTTCGACAAGTTGAAGAGCTCGATATTCGACAAAAGAAGCTAGAAACCATGAAGAGCCAGTTTTACCTTGATACAGGGACTAAGTTAGAAGAAATCGGCGAGGCCCGTCAAATCAAGAAAGAGTATGTGAACCTTCGTGAAGAGCTAGATAGAGCTAACGAGCGAGCTAACAACTGGTTGATATTCTACGCCTTGATGGGGGTTTGCTTCATTGGTTCAATTATTTTAATGCTATATACAAGCTATAAACACTCAAGAAATTATCAGACACTCGAATCAGTTTATAAGATAGCTTCCAAACAAGGGTTGTTAAATTAAGGATGATTTTTAGGCGGTGTAGTAATCTTATACGTATACCCAAATAGTAAAGTTACACCTCACCTTAAGCCCTTATACCACGCGGTTTTTATTAAAAGGAGTGTGCGCAAACTGGAAGGCTTGCGCACATTTAGTTCAGTTATCCATTACCTCTCTAAGCTATCAGATACCAGTGACACATCTTTATGGCTAAATAGGCGCTCGATTTCTAGACTTGGAAAATGCTCTATCAGGATTTTCAATAGTGTAATGACCTTATGCGTTCGAGGCACAATGTGAGGAATCAAAGATGCTCTTTTTGCATTTTTTAATTCATTCGCCGAAGTAACATAGCCATTAGCCGTTAACAATTCAGCAACCTCAGTATAGGTTTTAACATAAGTAAGCCCCCAGCACTCTTGAGCATATGCCCTCAAAAACACTCTTCTAAGGATATCTGATGAGCCCTTCTTTGTGATATTCATACCAATCCTTTTTGCCACCAATTTAGTGGCATAGTAATCCTCCCAATCATACCAATCATCTAAAGTTTTAAGGTTTGAAGAGCGTCTAAATCCATCAAATATAGCTCTGCATCGAAGAAAATCATCTAAGGTATTCCAAGGCTTACTATCGAAGGCCAAATGCTGTGAATCTCTTGCTGGCATCATGCAAGGGTTTATAGGCTTACGTTTTAGATCATACTCAAGGTTAACTCTTCGGGGTTGCGATTTGCTAACTAAGTCAGACTCAAGAAGCCATTGTTCCGCTAAAGAAATCAGGTAATTACTCTGCATTGGCGGATCATCAAAGTTTCTACTCAAGTAAAAATCTATCATCCACTCATTTTGCTTGGTGGCAATATCCACCTTAGTATCACTACTGTCTATAGCTATATTAGGCTTAACCCCTGCCTTTGCTAATACGGGTGGATACTCCTTGTTAGAACCGCACGAACTATAGGCTTTAAGTGTCAGCTGGCCTCTAGTTCGCATTCCTAATATTTGGTTAGCACGATGTTTCTCTTCTAGCATATTTCCCCCCCCAAGCTTATTACACAACGACTGATACCGACGGCATAAGGGTTGATCTAAATTAAGATCTTCTATTGAGGCCTCCGATAGGAAGCCATCAGTAGTCGCACTAACTACAAGCATATTTTCTGGGATGCTGTTTAATAGCTCAGCCAGCACAGCCCTTACAAATCCTGTTGTATGTGCTGCAATAAACTCATTCGTAATGGAAGACTCGGCAATTTGCGTGTGTTTTCCAGTAGCCGTATCAAAGGCTGTTTTCTTCTTTAAACCTTGGGCCGTCTTTCCATATAAGGTGTTGCCAATATCTTTCCAAGTCTTATCTTTTGAGACAGAGCCTTCTTTTTTTGCTTGATTCCTTTCTTTTTTCACTCTTTCTACAAAAGGTTGAAAAACTCTCACTTCGGTAGTTAACCAAGGAGCAATGACGCCGTGTATAATGGTAATTTTACAACCTAAATTACAAGCGGCTAATATCTCGGGCGCTGTACAGTAGGACTCGCCCGATAAAGGGAAAATTAGTCCTTTGTCTCCGGCCGAAACTGGTAAGCAAGGAAATCGAGTGTTCTGGGGGAACTTAAACTTAACATGTGCATAACCCGCAACATGCCTAAGGTAATCTTGCACTTTTGTCGATGTATAAATACCATCATAATCTATAGGATGTAGATCGCATAACCCTGTAGTGTAAGCACCACTTAAGTCCAAATCATAGAAAGTACTCTCATGAGTCGGCCCGGTATAATAAGCTTCATTTCTACCCCCAAAGTAGCAGAGTTTTACAAAATCTTTATGATTAGCTTTTCGGGGAAGACTTCTTTTTTTGGTACGAGTTTGAATTTTTCCTTTTGCTTGATTCCAATATTCTTCTTTTGTTTGCTCAATACCTAAAATATGGTTAAAGGATATTAATTCTGGGTGTTGTGATACCAATTCGATTACAGTTTGCCTAAAAGCTGCAACTGACATAGCTCCGATAGTAGGCGGTAAACTTTTTAGGCCTAATTCATTGCGTGCAAATTCTTGTTGATAAATTCCAAACCTACAAGCAATTTCAGCATCTCGCATACCATATCTTTCAAAAGCGGGTTTGTCATCGTTTAGTAGCCCTTTAATGTTTTCAATACTATAACCTTTAGGTATTGGAAGCTTAGGTAATCCTATCAACTCCCCAGCTATGGCTAATCCACCGCGCCCGGGTGTGTGCAAAAGAGTGTCAAGAAAGCGCACTAATACTCTATAGGTATGACGATTTTTATCGGTTAAACAAATGGGGTTAGCTCTGAATTTTTTGCTTTTTTCATCGTCAATGGTCAGTTCATAGGGCTCTTTTACATTAACAACCGTGCCACCAACTCCTGTTAGTTTCTTTTTCATCTTGAAAAAATTTTTCATGGAAGCTAGATCTGCTCTAATAAAGTGAGCATAAATAAAAATCATGCTAGGCAGTTTATCAATTGTTCCTTCCTCAAGGGCTTGCATAACTACTATGCTCAAAAGCTGTTCCAGAGATTTTCTATGCTTGTATTCACCACTTTTGGGATAAATAATGCATTTGGTTACTTTGCCATTACAGTAGGCATATAGCTGATACGACAATACTTCATTCTGATAACTAGCAGAATTACTGCTTGAGCCAGCAACTTCCCTAGAAACAAACTCCGAATCAAAGCCAATGTGTAAAATTGGACCATCTGCCTGCTTGATAAGCTTAGGGTCGTTACATTGAGAAAGTAATTCTTGTATTTGAAGCTTGAGCTCTTTTTCAAAATCTAAGGTGATTTGCTGCTGTTCTATATTTAGTTCCGGTGAAAGCAAATCCGGTTGATCTGCTGTGTTATATTTTTTATTCATAACAAATTAGAAAGGCTTTAATCAAAATAAAGCCTTTCCTTAATTTTCTCCTATTATACTAATTGTTGTTAGATTTAGAGTTCTTTAAGCTCAATGATTTACTGGCATCAGCACTTGAGTTAGTGTCTAATCCAAGATGGGTATCCCAATCAATAGTGTGCATTCCCTTTTTATCGCTTGATAAGGCATCATCGAATTGAGATAAAATTGCTTGAGCAGCTGATTCGCTGGGACACTCAATCCAAACAATAGCCTTATTATCAATGCCATTAATAACAAAATTGACATCATTAATAATTGCAGTACTTGAAATTAAGCTTTTCTTTATTACCCCTCCGTACGGAAGAGAGCAAAATTCAGAGTTAGATACTCTTGCCAAAAGAGGGCCAGTAATTGAGCTGATTAGCTCACGAACTTTGCGAGGATCGCTTCCTTCAAAGTATTTAACTAAATTCAGATCGTCACTAGAAACACCAACACCCTTCTGTGGGTAGTACTGGACCATTGCTATGTATAAAGCATGCAAAGCGCCTAACGTTGTTTTAATAAAATTGGTCATATAGACTCCTCTAAAAAATATTAATATCACTTAATGTTTTGCATGCTTTAAGCCGACTTTTTTCATTTTCTTCAGCCTGTATGCCCAACATTTTATTTTCAAATTCAATACAATCTTTTAATCGAAATCGTATTGGCGAGTTTTTGCTTGTTCCCAGTTTGAAGAATGGCGGTAGGCTTGATGGATTGCGGGAACAAGCAACATCAATCGCTTTTTTACTCATGCCATATCTTTCCGCCAAATCTTTCTTTGTTAAAATCTCTTTGTTATTCAGTATTAATTTCTCTCTGTTGCATTAATTGAGAGATCATTAAAACAGCCCCGAGCATTGCTACTTTCTATAGTGGGCAAATTCCGGATAGAATCATTAATTGCTTTACCAACACTTTCTACTGCTTGTATCAAAACCTCATCGCTAGCAAACGCATAATGAGTTCTTGTGATTTGCTGATTGGAGTGACCAAGCAATTGCCTCACCGTATCCATAGAAGGTTTTGTCCCCTGTTGAGTTTCGGGTGCTGAGGAATTAAGGGCTAAAGTGGCAAACGTCTTTCTCAAGCAATGGATGGTTAATTCCTCTGAGGGAAATTCAGGGTTGACGACATGATTACTTCCTGAACAAGCAATTCCTGCTCGAATACAGATCCTTTTAAACGCTCCTCGTGGGTGAGCAATGGATTCATTATTCCTAAAAGCAGAAGGGAAAAGATATTTTTGATGATTTTGTGAAAGTGCTTGTTCGATTACCCATTGAGCAGCAGTTGATAAATAGATGAGCTGTGGCTTACCTGACTTAGTGCTTTCTAAGTAAATCGTAGTCCTATCATTAGAGAGCATATCCTTAGTAAGTGTACGACAGTTACCAATCCTCATTCCTGTTAGCAATGAGAGCAACAAGCATAGGGCTTGGTATGAAAATGCTGACGAGGTTGGATTGCACTCATACAAGCAACTTCTGACAAAGAAAGGCAGTTCTTGATTGGTTAAATACCGCTTTATAACACGACAATTATTTTTTGCAGGAATACCTTTGCATGGATTTCGTTCAAGTATCTCCGCCTTTATAGCTAGACTAAATATGCTTGAGGTTAATGCTCTGACTAAATCATGGCTTCTATCAGATAAATGCTCAGGAAGGTTGTTTAGGAGCATTTGTACGTGAATGACTCTGATGCTGGATAAAGTAAGGGGTCCCAGCGATTGCTGTAAGTAAAGTTTGTAGCGGGATACATCATTTTTCCAAGACTTTTTATTTTTCTTGGCATACGGAAGGTATATCTCTATGAAGAAATCATGAAAAGTGACAGTGCCACCCAAAGCAAAGTTACCACCCAATGAATATTGCCTAATAAGCGAATTGGCATGCTGCTCAAACTCTTTAAGCCTAAGCTGTGGGTAATTACCAATTTTTTTATTGATCCGCTTGCCTTTTATTGATGTCCTTACTCTAAGACTTTTGCTTCGTTTATTAACACAAAGCCTTAAATGTTCTTTCCCAATAACCCGGTATTCGGTATCCTCATTGTTTAATCGCTGAGCTGAATTAAAGGCTTTAGCTGTAAATTTAATATCGTAGTACATATTTAACTCCATCATTTGTTAAAAAGTACTAGTGATAACATTGTATGTTTTGTGTTTTATTTAATTTGGGGTTATCCCGGAAGTTGATATGTTTACAGATAATTTGAAAGCTCATGAAAGAATATTGATAGAGGAAGCTTTTCCCAAAGAGCTCAATGAGTTGGTGTTGACTCTATTAGGAATAAATCAGACAAGACTCGGCTATTTTGCAGAAATGTTTTGTAAAAATGACAATATTAAAGTCCCTTCGTATTTAGTAGATGCAATTGTGCCAGAAGAGCTCGAAAATCTACCTGCTGTTGAATTAAATTATGGTAAGAGTTCCCTTAAAGCGGCATGGAAACTATGTGGAGAAGAACTAGAACTTCAAGGCTCGGAAGATTATGCCAATAAACTGGAAGCTATGATTGATGAGGTATTTCCCTATGGAAATCAGCGTTCAGACATCATTCCAGTTACCATTCTGATCCCAGGCAATAATTATTCTGTAGATAACAGTTTGGTTGGAAGAGAATCGTCGTGGAAGCATTATAGTTTAAATTACGATTCTGCTGGAAAGGTGCTTGGCTTCGAAGACTTATGCTCAGATCCCAAGCTAGGGTTTGGCTTAAGGTTGTTTTTAGTTATGAAAGTACTTGGAATGGTAAAGCTAGGTCAGTATCAAAAAAACAACTCAAAACTATTCACCCATTTAATGTATTCAACAAAGCTTAAAAATCAATTTTATTTGTTTGGCTCTGAGAAGCTGAAAGAGTACAGAAAAATTCACCACAAATTAGAGGGAAACCTCAAAAGATGTAAAGAACTAGAACTTGAAATAAGCTCGGCAAAAGAAAGTAGTAAAAGAGGCTCTTTAAAGCGCAAGAAAACAGAGCTTAAAGATACTCAAGATTTGATAAGGAAATTAGATAAACAGTGTAACTCGTTTAATTTTGAGTACGACGGAATAGAACGGCATTTCGGTTTTTACTATACACTTGATAGGAGACCTGGGGCGTCTGAAAAAAGAGCCGAAGCAAACTATTTATTTCCCACATTAAATTTAAAGAAAAGTAAGAGCTTTGGATACCGTGATAATAGGATAGAACTAGATAAAGGAAAGCCATCTCCTAGGTATTTAAGAAGAGTAAGATTCGCTCTTAATTATTTAATGCCCCTAACAGGAGGGACGGCAATTACACTCAAAATAAAAAATACTGAATTAAAAGAGATAAAGGGGCCAACGTTAATTCTCCCTAAAACGTGGAATGATTTTGTAATTGCTCTTAAAACACATAACCCTAATGAGGAAACAGCTAGCTATTCAGACACGTTAGAAGAAAACGAATTTAATGAATTGTGTAAATCAGCCGTATATATGGATTATTGGCACAAACGAGAGGTGTTTATGCGAGTATTTCCAAGAATAAGGAATACCTCAAGTGAGGATATTGCAGTTAAACCATGAACCAAAACTCTCTAAAGCAAGTGCCTTAATTAGTCCAACTTGTATTGATAAGACACTTTGAGCCCTATCATTTTAGAGAAAAATCTAATTGCAATTAACACTAAATTTCACTTCTAGCGAACCTGAAGTATCTTCTCCAGATAATACACCTGATCCTTTGGCAGTTTTTCCTTCTTTTGCAAAGTTAGCGAGCTTACCAACACTGTAGGTTTTTCCATGATCAATAAT
>JABXIW010000127.1 GCA_013372875.1 Gammaproteobacteria bacterium
CGAAACGTAAGTTAGAAGAATCTTCCCAACAGGATGAAGAGATCACGCCGATAGCAGAGACGGAGAAGTCCGAAGATTGTGTCACAGCGCTTTCAAACGCTGACGAAAGCTCAGACGCTTTGAACGTCAATGAGGTTAGTCAGGCTCCAGACATTACCGCGAGTGTAGAGACTGAAAAGCCCGAAGACATGTCTGTGGCGCAACTGCTGGTTTCTGAAGCTTCAGAAAGTGTTAAGAAAGCCGCGCTGCGCAAAATGTTCTTGTCCGAAGAATTTAACGTGCGTGATGGCCTAGACGATTACGATGATGATTACAGTAACTTAAAGTCACTTTCTAAAGACGTCGCAGAGACGCTGCGTGATTGGGTTAAAGAAAAAGTGGAAGAAGAACCAAACGTTGAAACGACGCAAGGATCTGAACTTAACGCTGACGATATCGCATCTGAAGTGGTTGAAGACACAGAACCAAACGCCGAAAAAAGTGCCGGAATTACCCAAGATGAAAATGAACTGTATATAAATACAGCGCCTGGTGAAAGTGATACTTTTGCTGAGGAATCACCGCCTGACGAGGTGAGACAAAATATACCATACAAAGAATAGGTACATTTTGACTAAACACTCAATGAACCGGCTGGGACAAAATGTCTCAACCGGTTTTTTTATCCCTACTATTTGTCGGTAAAATATCTAAGCGGTTGAATTTTAATTGATATTTTATTGGCATGACATTTGCTATTTGTTGCTCAATACCAATCTGGTTGAAGTTAGTACGGACGCACTGCGTAGTATTCATCGCCTATAGATGGCGGAATAAGAATGCTCATTGATAAGTTAATCAGCAGAATCTCCGGCGCTAACTACACTAAGAGATGGAAAAGACTATCCATGTTCATAAATGGAATTGAGCAATGCTGAAACAATTATTAGAACAAGCAACTTCCAATAACGGTAAAGCGAGGCTGTACGCTTTCGAAAATACCGTAGAGTTGACCAATCTTATTCCACCAACCGTAAGCTATGAAAGTGGCGGTAATACTTTGATTGTGGGTCCAACGGCAATCATCGAAAGTGCGGCAGCGCAATTGTCGCAAATGAACAGCCTAACGCTGCTTTCTACCGATGGCGAAAAGGGAACAAGTCCCGAGCTTTACTACGCCAATTCGGTTCAGGTTTCAGGGTTCTTAGGTACGTTTGAAGTTCTCATTGAAAATCATGGTTCGACCAACAATCTTGCCAAGGTCGCGATCAATAGCGATTGTTTCGATATCGTACTCGATCTTTGCCTAAACAGCTGCATGTCGGAAGAAGTACCAGTACCGGGCTACTACCCAGTTGGTCGTGGCTATCCGAAACTGGCTGAAGCGTTGGAAGAAATTCCAACCTTGATGGGGACATTCGATAAACCGAAATTCTTCCGTTTAGATATCGATCTATGTGCACACAGCTCTCGTGGCGTAAAAGGTTGCGAACGTTGTGTGGATGCTTGTCCGGCAGGGGCACTGTCGAGTGAAGGCAGCGACAAAACGGGCCATCGCATCGAGATCAACCCATACCTATGTCAAGGCGTGGGTACTTGTGCTACAGCGTGTCCGACAGAAGCTATTCATTACGCATTGCCAAACCCCGAAGATACGCAAAAGTTTATTGAACGTACGCTAGCCAACTATGAGCAAGCGGGTGGTTTAGATCCTATCATATTGATTTGTAGTTCTCGCCACGAGAGCTACAACGTGTTGGCACTAAAAGCACTGCCAGATAATGTGATTCCAATTGTGGTGGAAGAACTGCCTTCGGTTGGTATAGATACTTGGTTTGCCGCGCTTGTGAACGGTGCCACTCAGGTGCTGTTTGCGGCTTCGCGTTTTATGCCTCAAACCATTATTCGTGTGCTTAATAGCGAAGTAGGTATTGCTCAAGAGCTGCTTGACCAGCTTGGTATCGCCAAAGAAACCATCGACATTTTGTATTTAGAGTCACTACGTGAAGGTGCTCCGACACTTTGTACCGAGTCTTTTGATTTGGCATTAGGAGACTTGCAAGGTAACAAACGTCAGCGTCTATTTACGGCGTTGGATGCGTTGTCAGCATCACGTATTCCAGTTGAGAACATTGTTGAGCTTCCAGCGAACGCACCTTACGGCACAGTCTCTTGTGAAAGCAAAGATTGTACGTTGTGCATGAGCTGTGTGGCAGTGTGTCCAACGCGTGCATTGCATACGGACGGACAATCTCCGTCGCTTAAATTCGTCGAGCAAGACTGCATTCAATGTGGGCTGTGCGAGAAAGCGTGTCCAGAGAAAGTGCTGACGCTTACTCCTCGCATGAACTGGGTGAAAGAAGAACGCCAGAAAGCGGTTGTGATTCATGAAGAAAAGGCAGCCGAGTGCATTCGTTGTCACAAGCCTTTTGCTCCGCAATCGATGATCGACATGCTGCAAAACAAGCTTCGTGGTCATTCTCATTTCTCTGATGAAGCCGCCATTAATCGTATCGCCATGTGTGAAGACTGTCGTGTGATCGACATGTTTGAGTCGATGGCTGCTGATCCAATGAATCAATTGAAATACTAGGAGCTCGCAGTGGATACACAACAAGAACAAACACTGAGAACGGACATTTATCTCGTTCTATCCGCGCTTTTTCGTAGTGCGC
>JABXIW010000325.1 GCA_013372875.1 Gammaproteobacteria bacterium
GTTAAGCCGCCGTCTGCCGTGATGCTCGGGGTGACATCCGCCGCCGCCACGGCTGCGCCGTTTAAGGTGTCGTTGGCAAAGACCGTGGCCGTGTCGCCGCCCGCTGCACCATTGACTGGGCTGGCCGAGAAGTCGTCATCGGTCGCCACGATAACGCTATTTACAGTAACACTTTCACTCAGATCGTCACCAGCAGTGTCATTATCAAATTGATCACCAACTGCTGCTGTCGTAGTATTTGTAATCGTGCTACCGCCAGTGCCTGCATTTACTGTTCCGACTAAGGTTAGCGTTGCATTTGCACCGTTAGTTAAAGTGCCAATACTCCAAGTAGTCCCGTCATAAGAACCTTGCGAAACGGCACCGTTACCTACTGCGGCAGTTAAACCTGCGGGTAGAGAATCCGTAAGACTAACGTTAGTAGCAGTATCAGGGCCAGAGTTTGTTACGGTAATCAAGAAACTAACTGTGTCGCCGATATTAGGAGTAGAATCGGCACTGCTTAGTGTTTTACTAGTTACTAAATTCGCACTTAACAGTCTATTTTCATAAGTACAAACAATAATTGCGCCTGCGTCTGCTGGATCAATTAATAGGCCATTACTAGGATCGGTATCGGTAGCACCAGTACAGCTTAGTGTGGTTGAGTAATCAGAAGCGGTACCTGTGGTAAAGGTTTCAGCAAAAGTGATGGTTTCGCCATCATATACATTTATTACGGTACTAATATCCGTTTCGGTTGAAGTATCTGCAACCGAATTAAAGTTATGATTGTTTGAGCCGCCAGCAGTTGTGATGTTGACCGCATCATTTAAATTTGCGTTGATCCAACTTTTTGCCACTTGCAAGGTAGCAGCTTGGCGATGTGTATTAGTTATTGTACAAGTTGCAGCGTCACCAGCGGCAAGAGTAATGCTGCCACTATTAAAGATGCCGCTATTTACAGTGCCAGCATCACAAATCCATGTACCTTCATTGTAAGCGAATAAATCACTTTCGGTTAAAGAATAAGTACCAGCTGAAATATTTAAAGTGTTTGCAGTGTACTGAGTAACTCCAGCACCTTGATCAACGCCAGCACCAAAAGTTAAAGCACCTGCATCAGTGGTTATTGAAAAATCTCCAACAACGGCAGTGCCGCCGAAAGAATTATCAATTCTTTTAACGACTATCAAACTGGCATCGTTATCAATAATATCAATTGAAGCGTTATTGGTTGCGCCAATGGTTGGAGTACCGCTAACCACACTATCTAGCGTGGCTACAACCGTTTCGGTTCCTTCTACTAGACTGTCATCGGTTGTAACAATGTCGATTACACCGCTTGTACTTCCCGCAGGGATCACCAAGGTTAAAGTTAGCGTGCTGTAGTCATCACCTTCTGTCGCGGTTCCACCAACGGTATACGCAATTATGGTGTCAGTATCACTTGGACTGCTTAATGTTACTGTAAACTGACCATCAACAGGGCCTGTCTCATTACCATTTGTAGTTGCTGCAATCGAAATTTCAGAGGCATCATCATTGATGATAGTACCATTAGCGCTTGCTGTAGTAATAGTTGCGTTGCTAGATGCTCCAGCAATAGACATTACAACAGTTTCATCACTTTCAACAGTAGTATCACCATTCACAGAAATTGAAATGGTTGTGCTAGTTGATCCAGCACTAATCACACCAGCGCCGCCAGCACCAGTGTAGTCGCCATCAGCAACGGTCGCAGTACCATCAGTCGCGTTGTAATTAAACGTTACATCACTAGCAAGAGTTACCGCATTAGCAATTTGAACGGTATAAACTAAGTTGACCGTTCCTGCATCACCTTCGACCACACTCGTTGCAAGAACTTCAATCTCGGCAATATCATTATCTAAAAGATCAATCGATGCATTATTTGTTGCACCAATAGTTGGGCTACCACTGGTAACTGAACTAAGCGTGATAGTTAAACTTTCTGTGCCTTCGACAATCGTGTCATCTATAACAGGAACATCGATTGTTGCACTGGTTGATCCCGCAGGAATGGTTACAGAGCCAGTCAATGCAGTATAATCATCGCCTGCAGTTGCTGTACCGCCAGCGCTATAAGCAATAACCGTGTCGGTGGCGCTAGGATTAGTTAAACTTACAGTAAATTGTCCATCAACTGGACCTGTCTCGTTACCATTAGTTGTAGCGGCAATGGATATTTCAGAGGCATCATCGTTCTGAATGGTACCAGCACCAGCAATGGTTGTAATAGTTGCATTAGCAGAAGGATTACTAATGTTAACCGAAAATATTTCATCTGATTCAACTGTTAGATCGCCATTAACAGTTACCGATATTGTCGTACTAGTGGAGCCTGCGGTAATAGTTCCTTGAGTGGTTGTGATAGCAACGTAATCGCTATTGGTAACTGTGGCAGTGCCATCTGCTGTAGCATAATCGAAGGTGATATTCGAAGCTGGAACTACGCCATTATCAATGCTAACAGTAAATACAAATGTTGTAGTGCCTGCATTTGTTTCAACTTGACTGACATTATCAATAACCAGCTCGGCTTGCGGTTGTACAATTAATGTGGCGTTAGCAGTGCCGCTAGTTCCCATACCTGTATCAAGAGTACTCGAAACATTATTGTATGTTCCTGCGGTATTAGAAGTCACATCAGCAATAATAGTACAGCTACCATTAGCTGGAATAACAGCTCCCGCCCCAAGGCCTATAAAGTTGGTACCATCAACCGCTGCAAAACTACCTCCAGTACAGGTTGTACTGCCGTTTGCTGGTGTAGCTAAAAAAGAGCCTGTAGGCAGAAAGTCAGTAAAATCTGATTGCAATGTTGCGGCAAAATTATTGCTGTTAGTTAAGGTAATAGTAAGGGTTGAGGTATCTCCAAAATCGATGGTACTAGGGCTAAAGGCTTTAGTCGGTTGCGGGGTAACAACGCTCAGAGTATTTGAATCGGTAGCACTGTTGTTGGCGGTATTAGGATCCGTAACACCAGCAGGTAAGGTTACCGTTGCAGTATTATCGACGGTTGCCGGATAATCATCTGCCAATACAGAATGTGAAAATACTGATGCAACGATCAGCCCCCCTGAAACTATCAAGCGCTTTAAATTATTCATATAATTCTTCTTAGACCGCAGTCCCAATACCCTCATTAACCTTGCCTATCTTGGTGACTGCCTTGTGCTTTTAAGAGTGTCCTATCAAAAATTAATGTATCAATGCATATTTGCATTATATTTTAAATGAACTTAATTACTATATGTCATTGATAAATAATAAATTCTTCACAAATGTAAAATCCCAAATTATGGGTTAATTGCTTATTTATCAAACACTTATGACTAATAATAGAACTAACAACTCATGAAAATATTACATTTGTGCTAAAATTTACTTTTTTTGTATAAATAAATATTTTTAATATCAATAAGTTAGCTGCTAATAGTTACATTTATTGTCACTTTCTCATTTGGCGAGAAATTGTACTAAAGTTCTAGGTAAATGAGAACTGGATCACGATAAATTGATACAAAACTACGACAAGTGGCTATGCCGTAGTTTGTAACTTAATCATAAACTAGTAATTGGCAGGATCAGCAGAGTAGGAAACATCAACGCTAATAACGACAGACTCAGTATTAGCAACATTCAACACTACAGTAATCAATTGACCAGTAACCGTGATTGAAGTGCAATTAGCCGGGCTACAACTGATATCAGCTTGGGTAGTAGTCAAACCTGCTGGCAAAGTATCGGTTACAATCGCACCCACAACATCACTTGGTCCATTATTAGTTACAGTGATATCGTAAGTCGCATCGCTGCCAGGTGTGTAGGTTGCGGAAGCGTCATCTTTGGTTATAGTCAAGTCTGACTCTTTCAAAGTTAGCGTATCAACACTAGAGTCACTCATTGGAACAAAGGGTGAAACGCCACAAGCCGCAATGAAGTTAGACGTTGCCGTTGTAGTGACCTCGGTCATGTATAGACTGGCACCGGAAACTGGACCGGAAGAAGTTACTGCAATAATAATATTAATACTTGAGCCGGCAGTCATAGAACCAGTATCTATGATCAAATCTGCGTCAGTATCGATAAGCGGCGTATCGGTTCCAGCTTCGAAGGTTCCAACGGTGCCATTATCTAAGAAATAGCTCACACTAGTGGAAAACTCACCTACCGATGTCGACTCTAAATCGAAAATATCTGAGCCATTGCCACCATTGGTGATAGTCTTGAAAAAGTAAACAGTTTCGCCAAGCGCCGTTTCTTGGGCGCCCGTGTCAGGACTTATAGTCACGGCTGAATATTGAGTAGAAGCAACACAACCGCCACAGCCGCCAGCATTATCGTCAATGTTAGCAATGGCATTACCAGCCTGTAACTGAGAGTTTGTACTTGATAGGTGATAAGTAATTGGCGCGCCAGGAGAAGTGCCAAGAACAGCAGACCAATCGAATCGGAACTCCAAGGATCGTCCATCGGCCGAGCCTTGAGCATCCGTACTACCCAAAGGCTGCAAACTAAAACTAACTGTTCCAGCAGGAGCTTGGCCATCACCAGTCATGGGATCAGGAGTTAAACCGCTTTGAATATAAGTATAGCGGTTCATGTTAGCGGTACCATTATTCCCCTGCCAAACGATTTCTATGACTGGCTCACCAGTCGCTAAAAAACCATCATTGTTAACATCGGCATAGAAAATAAAAGTTTGTTTATTGTTCTGCGAACCTTCGCGAGTAATCAAGCCATAAAAATAAGTCGCGTCCCAAGTAAAAGCAAACGTTTCTAAGTCACGACCGGTAGATTGAATTGGAGCATCGAGATCCGTAATGCCATTTGTCGGAGTGCCATCACAAGTAACATTATCAGTATCTGCTAGGACAGTCGTCCAGTCGCCAATACTACCGTCAATAGTAATAGCACTAGAGCCACCAACAAGAATACCGTCATCATAACCACAGACGCACGCCGCATTAGCGTTGGGCGAATAGACCAGGCCGACAAAAATCAACAGTAATGAGGAAATGAATAGCTTCAAGCTCGACTCCAAAATGATAATTACTTCACATTAGCACTATAATTGGTTTAGATGATAGCTGACACTTTGAAATTGTAAAGTTTTTTAAAATTGGTCGGAATGAGAGGATTTGAACCTCCGACCCCTTGCACCCCATGCAAGTGCGCTACCAAGCTGCGCTACATTCCGACAATTTGAGTTGGGCTGAATTGCTTTTGACAAGCGCCCTTTTCGATTTGGCATTAAAAATGCGGTGCCAATAGTACCGCATCTTTGTTGATTTGCAACCGCTAAATTAAGAATAAATTTAGGCGACAAGCAACTCTTTGATTTTTTCTAATTCTTCAATCAACTCATCAATTTGTGCTTTTGATGGGCCATTGGTTTCCGCTTCGGCATCACCATCAATCAAGCACTGACGGGCACCGCCAATAGTATAGCCGTGCTCATATAGCAATGAACGGATCTGGCGTACCACTAATACATCATCACGCTGGTAATAACGACGGTTTCCGCGACGTACTGGATTTAATTGCTCGAACTCTTGTTCCCAGTAACGCAAAACGTGCGGCTTAACCGCGCACAAATCACTCACTTCACCAATGGTGAAATAGCGCTTCGCCGGGATCGGCGGTAATTCATTATTATTGGTCGGTTCCAACATAATCGGTTACTTTCCCTCTTAACTTTTGACCCGGTTTAAATGTCACCACGCGACGCGCGCTGATAGCAACTTCCTCGCCAGTTTTCGGGTTACGGCCAGGACGTGAAGCCTTGTCGCGCAACTCAAAGTTGCCAAAACCCGATAACTTTACATTATAACCATCTTCTAAGGCATCTCGAATTTCTTCGAAAAATGCCTCAACAATTTCCTTTGACTCACGTTTATTCAAGCCTAGCTCTTCGTATAAACGTTCAGCCATATCGGCCTTGGTCAACGCCATAATTTAATCCTCTGTTCAATCAAGCAAAACGTACTTATTGGATTAAGCACGTAATGTTGCTGAGAAGCTCTGCTCCAAACCGCCGATGATTTTGTCCATAACTTGATTAATCTCAGCTTCTTCCAAAGTTTTCTCTGGATGCTGCAAAGTCATGGCCAAAGCAACGCTTTTCTTGCCAGCTTCAAGATGTTCACCTTTGTATATATCAAAAATACGCACATCTGTCATCAGACCATCACCATTTTTTACAATAAAATCAATCAATTCCGCACCTTTGACCTGATCTTCGACCACTAATGCCAGATCTCGTCGGATTGATGGGAATTTGGATAAAGTCTTGAATTTTGGTAATTGACGCTGAGAAATCAACTCTAAATCCAATTGGAAGACAAAAGTTTCCAGATCTAAATCCAATTCTTGCTGTAACGCTGGGTGGATTTTGCCAATATAACCAATCTCAACACCATTCAGTTTAATGGCTGCCGATTGGCCAGGATGAAGAATGGCTTTTTCCGTTACTTCAAAGCTGTAAGCAAGGTTGGTTAAGTCCAATAATGACTCTAAATCACCTTTGATATCATAAAAATCAACTTTTTCGCCAGCTTCATTCCATTGCTCTTCGTTACGAGCACCACAAATCAAGCCTGCAATGGTCGGGATCTGCTTCAATTCTTCGCCTGAATTATCAAAGCGTAAGCCTAGCTCAAAGAAACGCACACGCGATTGTTGGCGGTTAATATTAAATTTAGCCGCTTGCACTAAACCTGCTAGCAAGTTGGTACGCATTACTCCTAACTCACTAGAGATAGGATTCATCAGCGGTAATGGCTCTTCACCTGGCTGCAATTTCTTTTGCAACTCAGGTTCAACAAACGAATAAGTGATCGCCTCTTGATAGCCACGGTCAACCAAAACTTCACGCATCTGGTTCTTCCAAACACGATCTTCAGGCTGACGGTACATGGTCATTTCAGCGATTGGCTTACGCATTGGCAAATTGTTGTAGCCATAAACACGAACCAACTCTTCGATTAGCGACTCTTCGTTATCAATATCGAAACGGAATGAAGGAACAACCACGTCCCAACCTTCATTATTCGCTGTTAGCTCTAAACCTAAGCGGGTTAAAATGTCTTCAACTTGAGCATCTTCAAAAGCGAAGCCAACTAAACGCTCAATACGGGCACGACGTAAAACTAAGTTACGTTTCGTTGGCAAATACTCATGGTTAACTGCTTCAATGATTTCGCCAGCCTCGCCGCCAACGATTTCTAATAACAATTCTGTTGCACGTTCCATAGCAGTGCGTTGCAATTCAAAATCAACACCACGCTCATAACGGTGTGAAGCATCAGTATGTAAACCGTATTGACGGGCACGACCAGCAATTGCGACTTGATCAAAATAGGCTGACTCTAAAAACACATCTTTCGTCGCTGAATTAATTCCAGAAAATTCGCCGCCCATTACACCAGCAATCGCCAATGGCTTTTTATGATCGGCAATCATTAAGGTGTTATCTGAAAGCTCAACTTCTTGGCCATCTAGCAAAGTTAATTTTTCACCTTGCTTAGCCATACGCACATCAATACCACCATCGATATTATTCAAATCGAAAGCGTGCATTGGATGGCCAAATTCTAATAAAACGTAGTTAGTAATATCAACCACAGGATCAATAGAACGAACGCCTGAACGCTCAATTTTTCTTACCATCCAATCAGGAGTTTTTACTGATGGGTTAATACCTTTAATCACACGTCCTAAATAACGTGGGCAAGCCTGTGGTGCAGAAAGCTCGATCGGTAAAACATCTTGTATAGAAGCGTCAATCGCATTAACTGCAACTTCATTGACTTCAGATTGAGTTAACACACCCACTTCGCGAGCGATACCACGGATACCCAAACAGTCACCACGATTTGGCGTTAAATCCACATCGATTTCGGTGTCATTAAGCTGCATAAACTCAACGAAATCTTGACCTAATGGTGCATCAGCTGGAAGCTCCATAATACCATCGTGATCTTCGCCTAAATTTAATTCTTTGGTCGAACACAACATACCAAAAGAAGCAACGCCTCGTAGCTTTGCTTTTTTGATTTTGAAGTCACCAGGTAGCACGGCGCCAATCATAGCTACAGCAACTTTAATGCCTTTGCGTGCATTTGGAGCACCACAAATAATTTGTAAATTTTCTTCTGATTTGTCGCCAACATTAACAGTACAAACACGAAGTTTATCTGCATCTGGGTGCTGCTCAGCTTCTAAAATCTCACCAACAACAATGCCAGAAAAGTTGTTGCCTAAAAAATCAAACGCATCAACTTCCAAACCAGCCATTGTCAATTTTTCTACCAATTCTTCGGTTGAAATATTCGGATTAACCCACTCTCTTAACCAATTTTCACTAAATTTCATCTTGGTAAATCCTTAATTAAATTGCTTTAAAAAGTTAATGTCATTTTCAAAGAAAAGACGTAAATCGTTAACGCCATAACGCAACATGGTTAAGCGCTCAACGCCCATACCGAAAGCAAAACCAGTATATTTTTCACTGTCAATGCCAACAGACTTTAATACGTTTGGATGCACCATGCCGCAGCCTAA
>JABXIW010000308.1 GCA_013372875.1 Gammaproteobacteria bacterium
AAAGAACGACACGTTTCATTGAATTTCTCTCCATTATCATTGGGAGGCGAAGTCTACTATATGCTTCTTCAACTCTCCAGAACTTGATTTGTTGAGTAAAAGAATGAGGTTTGGAAAGTGAAAGTCATAAAAATGTAATGCCAATAAAGAACGTAAGGTTGGGAAAAAGTACCAAACGCTTTGATTGGTACCTGTAGCAATAGAACTTAAATATCCTTTTATCTACTATCTGAATGCTAATTGTTGCATTGATATGATGTTTTTATGAATTGTTGTAACTAATTCACTTAAACGTCGAGTTTTACTTTAAGTTCGGAAGAGAAAATGTCAGGGAAGCGGGTCGCGAAAAATACTCTTTTTCAGATCGTTAAAATGCTAATTACGACCGTAGTTAACCTGTATATGGTACGTGTTTTACTCCATCAACTTGGTATTGAAGGCTACGGTATTTTCAACCTTATTGCCGGCGTTTTGGCGTTAATGCTGTTTTTAAATGGAGCAATGACAACATCAAGTCAGCGTTATTTGTCTTTTTACAGTACCCAACAGTTAGAAAAAAGAACTAGCGTCTTTGCTACCACAAAATCGCTACATATTGTTGTTGCTATGATTATTTTTTTACTGTTATTTTCGCTGCAAACTTTTATTTTTGAAGATTTAATTAACATACCAGTATCAGTTGTTTCTTCCGCCCAATCTTTATACCAGGTTATGGCTGTCGGCGTATTAGCATCTGTAGTAACCGTGCCATTTAATGCGCAAATTAATGCCAATGAAGATTTAGGTATTGATGCTGTGTTTAGTGTTTTTGAATCACTGCTTAAGTTGATTTCGGCATTTTTGATTATCCTCTTTGAAAATCAACTAGTCGCTCTGGGAACGTTGTTTGTCTCAGTTTCTTGGACAATGCTTATTATGAAGGTGGCTTACTGTCGGATTAAATATGAAGAATGTAACCTTCTAAACTTCAAATTAGATATTGCCTTATTTAAAGAAATGATTGGCTTCACGAGTTGGAACTCGTTTGGTGCCATTTGTGGCGTTGCTAGAGTTCAAGGCTTAGCTGTTGTGCTCAATAACTTCTTTGGCGTTTATATCAATGCTGTTTATGCCATTGCTGTTCAAGTAAATGGAAAGCTAAAGGAATTTAGCATTAACATTATGAAAGCATTCAATCCAAGAATCGTAAAGGCAGAAAGTAAGGGTAATAGGGAGGAAATGCTCCACTTATCCATGTTAGCAAGCCGTTTTAGCTTGTTGCTTTACTCAGTCATCGCGCTGCCGATCTTTTTTGAAACAGATTTTATGTTGTCGATATGGTTGGGAGATTATCCTGATGGTGTACTGACTTTTATCAAGCTATTTTTAGTACTTGCGTTTGTAAACCTTACGACGGTTGGTCTTCAAACGGCTATACAAGCAACCGGAGACGTAAAGGCTTACCAGTCAACAATTGGGTCAGTGCTGCTGCTAACTGTGCCATTGGCCTATATTTTCCTATCGTTAGGTTATCCCCCTTACACCGTTATCGTTGTTTCCATTTTTATGGAGGTAGTTTCTTGTGGAATGAGGCTCGCTTTTCTCAAGATCAAAGCCGGGTTATCCATTAAGAAATATATATTGTTTGTAATCAACAAAGCGCTTCAAATACTAATACCAACGATAGCCGTATTGTTTTTACTAACGATAAGTTTCGAGCAAAGTATTTTAAGGTTTATTTCTACCACTTTGGTTTCATTCGGGATGATTAGCTTTTTAACGTATTGGCTGGTGTTAGGTGTAGAAGAAAAGAAAATGATAAGACTAAAGGTATAAGAGCATGACAGCGAAAAAGTTGGTGATGGTTGGCTATACACATGACACAAACCTTGGTGATCAAGTGATAGCAGATAGTGCAGAATATCTTATAAAGAAGAATATTATAGATAATGAATTCTCTGTTGAAAGGTTTAACCTAAATTATTCAAATGAATTTAATAGTTTTAAAAGATTAAAAAGAAAAGTAATAAATAAAATTTTAAGCAGACTATCTTCTAGCTCATCGTTTGATTATAAAGTCGGCTGTTATAAACGAGATTACAAAAATAAATTTAATGATGCGTCTGCAATTGTATTTGCAGGCGGAGGAATGATTAAGTTTAAGTACCAAGATTGTTGGGCGCATATTTCTGCTTTAGTTGACACGGTTGCGAATAAGCCATGCCCGATTTTTTTCAACGCTGTGGGCGTCGAAGGTTATGACCAAAGCAACTACAAATGTCGATTGTTAAAAGAAAGTCTGAATCATAGTGCTATAAAAATGGTTACGACACGTGATGATTTGAGCTTGCTCAATGATGGCTACATAGAAAACGGGTACATCAAAACCGCTCAAGTAGCAGATTCAGCAGTTTTCAGCTCAGAAGTTTATGGGATACAGAAAAAATCGCGAGATGTTGTCGGGCTTGGATTGGTGCGTGCAAGGATCTTCAAAGATAACGGTATTGATCTGGATAGAACGCAAGTTATCGAGCTATATGCCTCGCTTATTTCAGAACTGGAAGCTCGAGGGCAATCTTATCAGCTGTTTACTAATGGCTTGAAAAGCGACGTAGATATTCTAGAAGATCTGGAGACCTATCTAGGGAAGCAACTAAACGTTATTGAGCCACAAACGCCAAGAGAGTTGGTTGAGCTTATTTCAACATTTAAATGCACAATCGCCGCTCGACTTCATGCCTGCATTATTTCTTATTCTTTGACTGTTCCGGTTGTAGGGCTTGTTTGGAACAACAAAGTCAAAATGTTCGGTGAGTGTATAGGCTATCCAGAACGTTTCTTTTCCCATCAAGATTTTGATGCAAATGAGATCATTGATCGCTTAATTCTGTCTGTCGCGGAAGGTTACGAACCTAATCACTATGAACGATATAGAGAGACGGTGAACACTAGCATTAACAAAATGATATCTATGATTTAGGAGTGAATTATGAATGTTGCCTTGATTTTTGCTGGTGGTGTCGGAACCCGAATGCAAAACAGCACTAAACCGAAGCAGTTTTTAGAGCTATATAACAAGCCAGTAATTATATACACACTTGAGAAGTTTGAAGAGAACAAAAACATTGATGCCATTGTTGTGGTTTGCGTTGAACCGTGGATAGATTATTTACGCAAACTGTTGTTCAAATTTGATATTCAGAAAGTGAAGTTTGTTATTCCCGGTGGTGAAACTGGTCAGGAGTCGATATTTAACGGCTTATGTAAGATAGAAGAAGAATTTGATCATAACTCTGTTGTTTTGATTCATGATGGCGTTCGACCTTTAATCAATGACGAAATTATCAACCGAAATATCGAAGCGGTCAAAAGTCACGGTAGTGCGATCACTACTTGTCCTCCAGTAGAGACCTTTGTCCTTGTCGACAATGAAGACGTCGTGAAAGACGTTCACGATCGTTCGTTATCTCGATTAGCGAAAGCGCCACAAAGCTTTTATTTGCGAGATATTCTTAAAGTACATCGTCAAGCGCGTGAGGACTGTTACACCGAAGCGATCGATTCATGTTCGTTGATGACAAAGTACGGATACGATGTCCGCCTAGTCTCTGGCATTTCTGAAAACATTAAAATCACGTCACCCATCGATTTCTTTATTTTTAAGGCAATAATCGATACGCAGGAAAATCTACAGGTTTTTGGTTAATTATATGAAAAATAATCGGATTAACATCATCAGTGATGATAACGAGCAATTGTACTTGAGCCAAAAGTCATGGGGTTCGTTGCGAAATAAAACTGTACTTGTTACGGGTGCGACAGGAATGCTTGCAGCTTGTATGGTTCGCTTTTTTGTTTATCTCAATAGAAAAGATCAACTGAACATCAGAGTTTTGCTGTTAGCCCGTAGTGAACAGAAAGTTCAAGACTTATTTGGTGAGCTGACCGGTGAATTTGAATGTTTTTACCAAGATGTTTGCCAGCCGATTGAGTTTGATGACGAAGTCGATTTCGTTATTCATGCGGCGAGCAATGCAAGCCCATATCATATCAAACATGATCCTGTTGGGATTATTCAGGCCAACGTTGTTGGAACCATGAATTTGCTTGAGCTCGTTAAAAACAAACGAGTAAAAAACTTTTTGTTCATGTCCACTCGTGAAGTGTATGGAAACTTAGAGAGTCAAGAGCTGATCCGCGAAAGGGACTTTGGCAGCTTTGACCCGTTGGACTCAAGATCTTGCTACCCAGAGAGTAAAAGAATGGCTGAGACATTGTTACAAAGCTACGCCATTCAGCATGACGTTCCTTTCACTGCAGTGCGAATCGCTCATTCTTACGGGCCAGGTATGTTCCTAAATGATGGACGCGTGATGTCAGATTTAGTTGGTTGCGTGATAGATAATCAACCAATAATGCTGAAAAGCGATGGAAGTGCGCTGCGCTCATTTTGCTATGTCACAGATGCTGTATCAGCAATGCTTTTGGTGTTGTTAAAAGGTGAGGTAAATACTGCGTACAACATTGCCAATGAAACGGAAGAAGTTTCTATATTGCAACTGGCAAACCTCCTTTCGGACCTAGGCGGTGGCATTTCTTCTGTTAAGCATGAAATATCTAACGACAATGCGTATTGTCAATATAAAAGAACCAAGTTGTGTACGGAGAAAATTGAAGCTCTGAGCTGGAAGCCAAGGGTTGATCTGAAATCTGGTCTAGAGAAAACCATCGAGTTTATTAGGTAAGTTAAATTGAAAAAACTAACATTTGAGCAGCTCAGAAGCGTACAGATGTCTATTTTAGATAGAGTGCATCTGTTTTGTGAGCGTCACGATTTGGAGTACTCGCTGGCGGGTGGAACGCTGTTAGGGGCGATACGTCACAAAGGTTACATTCCTTGGGATGATGACATCGATATTATGATGCCAAGGGAAGATTACGAATACCTGTTGCAAAATTTTGCCAAAGAGTATCCTGATTTCACGTTTTTCAATTTGGACACCAAGCACAATCCTTATCCGTTTTTGTTCAGCAAGCTATCTCTGAATGATTCTGTTATTTCGAACGGGCGAATTAAAGGCGTCGGGATCAATATTGATATATTTCCTATTGATAGCCTTGGTAAAGAGAAGGGGGCAGCAAAGTTACGCTTTTCATTAATGAAAGCGATCAACTTTTTCGCTCGTATTCAACGTTCGAGACATGATAGGGCAAACCCAATAGTAAATATCGCATTCCGGTTGTTTCAAAAATGTTTAAAGCTTTTGCCTAAAAAATGGTTTCTATCAGCAATCAAAGGGTTGTGTTCAACATGCTCAGTTAATGATGATGGTTATGCCGTGAGCATTGGCAGCAGTTACCTTGCTAAAGAGTTTACGGAGTCATCGCTTTATCATGATTATACTTCGTGCCCATTTGAAGATCGTCAATATAAATGCATCGCTAGATACGATGATTACCTATCCATGATTTATGGTGACTACATGCAGTTGCCAAAAGAACAGGATAGAGAAAACCACGATAACGTAGGTTTTATCAAAGAGCACTTGCTTCCTATGTAGTCTCGTTATGCCTAGCTTCTCTACAAGGTTAGGCAATAACACAACAATTTATCCCTGTTAAAGTTGCGTACGGTCGACTGTTATTGGTATTACAGATTGATAAAAGCTAGAATTGGCGCCTTTATTTTGTCATAGCAGACTTAACACTCATGCATCCGTCACTTCGATACATTCAAG
>JABXIW010000174.1 GCA_013372875.1 Gammaproteobacteria bacterium
AAAAAGAAACTCTACGACGACAAAACCGCGATCATTGAGAAAGTGGCAGAGCAAACTAAGTCGTTCGGTGTCACTTCAACACAAGTATCCGGCAGCAGCTTGAAAGGGTCGATTGATGTGCCAACTCTGCCAGCGCTACCTCAACCAGACCCTCGCCAAGGTGCGCCAAAATTATCGGTTCTGATCTCGTCAGCACAAGAAGCCATGCTGTGCGAATACCACGACATTGATGTTTACTATCAATTGCCAATGGGATTGTCTGGCGAACTGAGCGCGATGATTGAGTTGTTCCAAGCCAACCCAATGCTCAAACCTTGGTTCCCAGCCATTTTGATTGGCGAAGACTACCACGCCGCGCGCGTATTTTTGGAAACCATCCAACCTGAGTTGTTGATCACCAACAACTCAGGCGTCGGCATGATCGCAAAAGAGCTCGGCTTAGGCTGGGTGGCAGGCCCACAAATGAACACGGTGAACTCATACGCGTTTAAATGCCTTCAAGACGAGTTCGTGGCAAGTGGCGCGTTTGTTTCTAACGAGCTGAATATGAAGCAGATGCGCCACATAAAGCGCCCGCAAAACATGCGCTGCTTCTACAGCATTTATCATCCAAATACCCTACTCACGAGCCGCCAATGTTTGTTCCAACAAACCGAAGGATGCCGCAAGATTAAGGTCAACAAAGGTTGTTTGAAACGCTGTGATAAACGTACGTCTATCATCAACTTAAAAGACAATCCTTACGTGGTGCAAAAACAGAAAGGCAGCCACAATTCAATCTACAGCGAGCACAACGTCTTAAACCTGCAAGTGCTGCACGATCTGCCGCAATTGTTTACCGATGTGTTGATCGATCTGCGTGATATCCAGACCGAAACGAAAGTCTCAGCAAGCAAACCTGAGTTGATTGACGCGTTCTTAGCTCTACTTGAAGATCACAGTGAACAAGCCGTCCAAACGCTGAATGCCATGATTCAACCAACAGCCAACGCGCAGTATTTGAAGGGGTTGTAGAGGGATATTTCTAGATTCTACAACCTTTACTAAGGGCTAAATAAATAGGGGTGACTCTCAGGATTGCTTTGCCTGAGCGCCTCAATGCCAAGATGAGAAAAATACCAATGAAGAGTACAAGTGCCGTCTTGAGACGTTAGTGTATGCGCCCCGAAGTTGAGCCATATCTTATCTCCGACAGACACATCAACACCATCAATAAAGCAACGGTTCAAGCGGTCACTCTCAAGCACGTACCAACCCGAGCGCAGTAAATCACCTTGAACACTAGATTGTGTTTTTAACCCAAGAGTCAGAATAAACGGGGCAATAGAAACATAGTGTTGCCGAAGAGCATCGCGGTCCTCCTCTAATAACCAATCAGGAATTCGATAACTTTCGACGATGAGTATCGGCTTTACTGCACGAATTTCCTGCCAAACGTCATACTGACCCCGATAGTAGTTGTTTATCTTGATGGCAGATGTTCGCCAATGATAAGTAGATGGACGAAAAAGACCTATTCCTTCATAGGCAAAGACCGCGTCGTCAACTTGCGTTTGCCTTTCTATGAATGTTTGTAGGGCGACTTGGTGCTGATTATTATGTTGTACCGGATAGTGGAGGATACGAGCAATCACAATCAAGAATAGTACGATACAAGTGACGACCGTCCCTTTCGACCACTCCCGAGTAGATGAAACAACGTACTGGATTGAGAACGCAACAAATACCGCAAGTAAAGGGTAAAGTGTGACCAAGTTATATGCATGATAGTGGGGGTTAGCCAAAACCGACAACACAGCTAATGTAACCAGAGCTATCAAAAACTGAGCTTGCTTAAACGATAGTACTTTCCACTTACTGACACATATTCCCACTCCTATAAGAGCAAACAGCCAATAAACAATATCATGTAAAAAGTACTGTATCAGTACATCAACCTTCAGAGAGTTTGCGTCACTACCATGCGATGTCGAATACAGAAATAAATCAAACGTCGTGTACAAAAACAATTCAAGTGAAGAGATTCCAACGGCCGCAACAAACAAAGCCGCGCAAGAGATAATGCCTAAAAAAAGCGCACTTACATCCAAGACAAAGTCCCGTACGGATCGCTTTTGAATTAGCCGAATAAGCCCGAAGAGCCCAATCACTACGCCAATCAAAATCGCCTTAAATTTGAAGAGTATCGCAAGCCCGAATAGTAAACCCACCCAAAACAATTTATGAGCATCACTTCCTGGGCACACATACAACACAATGATTATTTGTAACCAAAGAAAAAGAATAACGAGGTCAGGACGAAGGTCAATGCCACGCATCACCATCGCAGAAGAGGCAAAGAGTAATAACAATGTAGTGAGTGCAATATTGACCGTAAATATTTGGCGAAGAAGCACATAGACTTGCCAACCTATCGCCAACAAAAACAAAACAAAAAACGAACGAAAAACGTAAATAAGCTCGAATCTATCGCCAAAGAAAAAGTAAACTGGCGTCATCCAATCAAAAAGCAAAGTATAGCTATCAACATTGAAGTCAAGATTCGGCCGTTTCCCAACGCTCATTAACCATGTGGTATAAAGCGCCATGTAATCATCATTAACGAGCGCGAGATTGAATATGATGTAAACATAAAAACCGAATAACAGACTTAAGTTAATCCCAAGTAGCCATCTAACTCTTTCTTCACTCATCGCTTCTTAAGTATCCAAACTTGTTTCGTTTTGAGTAAACTCGGCCAAATTGACTCAAGCCATATCAACGGGCGCATTAAAATACCTGGAATAAAGTTATAAACAAAGCTAGGAAAGAGCAGGATCACTTGAGAGTCTATAACCTCGAAACCGTGTGCATCTGCCAGCTTGTAAATACTAGATGTGCTATTGGTGTAAACATCTCCTCCTAGCTGTTCAGAAAAAAGTCGTGTCCAAGTTCGCGGAGACCATCTTAGGCTATCAAAAATAAGATATCCTTCTGGTGCAATTAACCGTTCAAACTCTGAAAACAACCGATCTTGATCATCACAATGAAATAGAAAACGGCTAGATAATACTACTAAAAATTGCTGCTTCGGATATGTCGTTGAATAAATTTCTTGTTTAGAAAAGTGTGCTTTTAGGAACAAAGGGTTCTCGTTACAAACTGCGAGCATCTCATCAGAGTAATCTGCCGCATAAACCTGTTTAAAGCCAGACGCCGTAATAGTTGGAAGCATTCTTCCCGTGCCACAGGGTATATCTAGAATTGACTCTCGCAAGGAGCAGATATTAAGAAACTTTGAAAACAAAGACACTTCAGACTGATGTACAAATTGTCCACCAGCATTTGAAAAACGTAGTTCTTCATACTTTTTCACAGTTTCAGAATCACTGTAGAACTCTTGTATTTCTTGCCGATTCGTTTTCATAAGTCACCTCTTTTCATCGTTGAAACAAATGAGCTTGATTAAAGACCATGCGTTTCATTAATAGATATACAATTGGGAAACGAATCAACACGACCAAAATCTGCGCGATGAGAACATGAATGCCTACAGTACTTTTAAAGATATAAAGCAGTAAAACACTCAAGAACAATGATCCTGCCGTTATGGTGATGAATTTAAAAAAGCTTCTTACATTTGCACAAACAGAAAACGTATATCTTGAGTTCATGATGTAACTAAAGGCAGAACCCACTAAAAAAGACAAAACAGAAGATGTCAAATAATAGACATCAAAATAAATAAGCACACAAAAAACGAGGTAGCTGACCAGAGTGTTCAAAATACCTACTGAACCAAACTTAACTATCTTCATCGCTACTCTTTATATTCCTTGTGTAACGAATAATGTAATCGGGTCGGTCTTGACCTTGCTCGAAAATTCGCCCGACATAAGAACCGATTAAGGCAATAAAGAACAATAAAATCCCTGAGAAAAAGACTTGAAAAAAGATGATTGATGTCCAACCATCGACAGTTGTGCCAAAAACGAACTTACTTACTAGTGCTTTGGTGAGATATAACAAGCCAAGTGACCACATCAATGTTGAGATAACAAACATCAGTTGAATAGGAAAGCGGGAAAAATTAAGTACCGCGTCTAACGCTAAAGCAAACATCTTAGTAAGTGAATACTTCGTTTCTCCTGCATGTCTACCATCACGTTCATATTGAATAATGGTTTGATTAAATCCGATAATGGCAAAAATACCCCTCAAGTATTTGTGCTTCTCTCGGTAACATGAAATGGCCTCTCTAACTGGCTTAGTAAATGCCCGAAAATCACCGCAATCTTCAATTAAATTAGCGGGAGAGGTGAGGGATAAAAAGCGGTAAAACAATTTTGCACTAATTAGCTTAAAAGCGGTTTCATTTCTTCTCGACAAGCGTTGGGCATGGACGATATCAAAGCCTTTATCGATCTCTTCCAAGAACTGTGTAATAACTTCTGGAGGGTCTTGAAGATCAATATCAATGGTAATATCTCCAGTTGCAGCTTCGATTCCAGCAAACAAAGCGGTTTGCTGCCCGACATTCGCAGCAAGATGCACGATCACTAATCGTTCATCCGCCATAGCCAGCTTGTCTAAAATTACTGCACTTTTATCAACACTAGCATCATTAACTACAACAAACTCAAACAAATACTGATCGTACTGTTTGGCAACTTCACACAAACGCAAGTAATACTCCTCGATCACAGATTCTTCATTAAAACACGGAGCAATAAAGCTAATTTTATCCATACTCCCTCCTACCCAAGGCCGAGTGTTCGTGTATAGCCAGAAACAAAACTTTCTAACGTATAACGAGCTTTAAACTGCTTTATTTGATTTCTAGACATCTGATCAAGTTGACCTAACTTAAAACCGTTTTCTATAGCTCTTGCACTCGCTTCTAAATCATCCAGATCAATCTTGATGGCATTAGAACCGAATTGAGTGACATCCGATAATTGCTCGAAATAAGGAATCGCAATCGGTAATCCGCAAGATACTGCCTCCACGATTAGATTAGGTGTTAGGCTCGTTCCGACACATGTCCTTAGTGGTAAAATCAACAAGTCTGCCCTCGCCATCTCTACTGAAATATCAATGTTCTCTTTAAACTCAGTTTGGTGCTGTAGATCATATTTAGAAACAAGTTTCTCTATATTTTCTTGGTCGCCGAAGCCACTGAGACAGAGAGTTAGATCAAAGTTGATACATTCTCGTTTCTTTAGTATTGCAGCCAATTCAATTAAAGCGTCAACGCCTTTTGATGGCTTAGAATGTCCGATATAAAGTAAAGACATTTTTTGTGTCTTCTTTGCCAGAATAGGCCGCGAAAAGTTCTCAGAAAACACCC
>JABXIW010000292.1 GCA_013372875.1 Gammaproteobacteria bacterium
CGAACACCACGATCCAATTCGTTATCCATTCTCAGTGTAATCACGCTGATTCTTGATACTACAAAAAGCTCCGAATGGAGCTTTTTTGCTTTTGCGATGCGTTTGAGTTTCGTTACTTCAATGCGCTAACGATATAGCGATGAATCGGGTTAGTTTGCTTCGGAGTCGATAACGCAGGGCTAATGAACTTCGGTTGTGTGAAAATCCCTTTATTAACGAGAGAACGGATCAGATCGAAATACTTTAATTCCGTTTTACCACATAGCAGCAGTGAAAAATCATCCCCTAGCTTATCGTACGCGTTGAGCACTTCTCTAAATCCTCTCAGGTACAAATAATCTTTGGTTAAGCCACCACCGCGGTATACGCGCGAAGTAATGGTAAAGGCTTGAACGTCAGACGCTTTGTACTGCTCTTTCAGCAACATAAAGGTGTGGCGGAAATCGCGCTCTTTAATCATAGATTCTACAGCAAGTACGCGAAGAGCTAAGGTTCTTAAACGTTTGATACTGAAGTGTCCAGAGAGGTACTCACACAAAATTGCCAACCCTTCCTGCGTATTAGTATTGGCAGGGCAACCTAAACTAAGCACTTTAAGTGGCTGTTGACGGCCATTAAGCGTAGTTAGCAAATGCACGCCCATCTCGTGGTGTGCGAGCGCTTCAAGCTCGTCAGTTGTGATGTGCGCAGCGCTGTTAATCTTCACTCGAGAGCCTGACACCAAAGCGTTTGCTAGCATGCCATCTAAGATTTGAATTTCACATTCGTACCCATTTTTATCGGCGAAGCTTTGCATGAAATGAGCAATGGAGCGACTATCATGCTCTGGTTTGCTCTCTTCTTCTGTCGGCAGATGCAAAATGAAATGTGCGTTAGCAATGTCTTTCGCACTTGGTTCACCGTAATAGCGCAGAGAGTTGTATAGGAACTCTTGCGTACCTATGGTGTTGACTTGATCAAGTTTGTCGGCGTAAGACTGAATGACATCCTCATAAAGCTTTTGCAGCTGAGTATCTTCGATGTGTTCCAAAGGCAATTCGTACAAACGGCGTTTTGACTGATGAGTGTCAAGAGGCGCTTTCTGGTACTGAAAGTTAGGTTCTTGCGAGTACTTATTATTGATGAACCTTTCTCGCTCTTGGGCGTAATTAAGCGGGTTTACGCTGCTAAGAATATCAATATCAGTGACTAACTGAGTGAGGTTTTCATCTATTGCTAATAGCTGGCTAGAAATTGGTTCATTAAACTGAGCCATGTCGTTCAACTCCATGTGAAGGTAAGACCTTTTTCAACAACGCGCAGAGTACCTGTCAGTCATCGAAGATAACTATGGTAGGCAAGAGCCGTTATCCATTGTGTATATGACCGTCTCTGTACTTTTGACTAACGGTGATTGTATTGAAAGAGGTGGAGCCAAATTATCATTGAGTGTTTGGTTTGAACAACAAATATTTCTCAGCCTCAATCGGAGTTACATCAGCTCTCATTTTTTCATCATGGTTACAGATACAAAAAAGGCCCCACAACGTGGAGCCTTAAACAATAAGCGATGGTTGGTATTATCAGGTTGTCAGAGCAAGGATTGCGCCTGGCAGAATGATGAATACAGACATCAGGTAGCCACCCACAACGGCTTTGTTCTTGATAGCAAGCTCTGAAATCATTTCAGCGCCTTTTACTGGGATTTCACGTAAGAACGGAATACCAAAGATAAACAGTGTCGCCAAAATATTAAAGGTTAAGTGTACTAGCGCAATCTGAAGAGCAAACACAGCAAACTCACCAGATACTGCGGTAGCTGCAAGTAGCGCAGTGATACATGTACCGATGTTCGCACCTAGAGTGAATGGGTAAATGTCACGAACTTTAAGAACACCAGTACCTACAAGTGGAACCATCAAGCTTGTTGTTGTTGATGAAGATTGTACCAACACCGTCACGATCGAGCCTGATACGATACCGTGGATAGGACCACGACCAATTGCATTTTTCAGAATATCGCGAGCACGGCCAACCATTAGGCTCTTCATTAGCTTACCCATTACTGTGATAGCAACGAAGATTGTAGCGATACCTAAAGCAATTAGAGCCACGCCACCCATGGTGTCACCAAATGTTGATAGCGGTTCTTTGATAGCAGAAACAACAGGCTTAGTGATTGGCTTGATGAAGTCAAAACCCTTCATGCTCATGTCGCCAGTGTTCAATAGTGGCGAAACCAACCAGTGAGAAATTTTCTCTAGAATGCCGAACATCATTTCCAAAGGAAGGAAGATCAGAACAGCAAGAAGGTTAAAGAAGTCGTGGATCGTCGCACTAGCAAATGCGCGCTTGAATTCTTCCTTACAACGTACGTGACCTAGTGAAACCAAAGTGTTGGTCACTGTGGTACCAATATTGGCACCCATTACCATTGGAATCGCTGTCTCTACAGGTAGACCACCTGCAACTAAACCCACAATAATAGAAGTTACAGTACTTGAGGATTGGATTAGGGCTGTTGCTACTAGGCCGATCATAAGACCAGCGATAGGGTGAGATGCAAACTCAAACAATACTTTTGCTTGGTCGCCAGTTGCCCATTTGAAACCGCTACCAACCATAGATAC
>JABXIW010000128.1 GCA_013372875.1 Gammaproteobacteria bacterium
GCCGCTTTCAGACAAGAACTCGTACTGACTTTGGTTCTTTCTATCAGCGCATTTTTTCTGCCAGTGACCACGCTTGAACGTGTATTGATGATCAGCAGCCTATTGCTGATTTTAATCGTCGAACTTATTAATTCCGCCGTAGAAGCGGTTGTCGACCGTGTCAGCGATGACTGGCATGAACTCAGTGGTCGAGCCAAAGACATTGGCTCTGCAGCAGTATTTGTTGCGCTATTTCTTGCCCTATTTGTTTGGGCGTCGTTCTTGCTTTAGTTTTATTCAAGAAAGTAACTTATGAAGACTGTTGATTCTCCAAAGAAAGGTATCCCATACGTTGCCTTTACTGTTCTACTCGCACTGTATTTCGCTCTCGTGGTGAACATCCCAATCTATAAAGAACTCATTGGGATTTTCTCTAAGTTAGACGAAGTCAAAATCGGTTTCATTATCACTATTCCGATTTTCTTTTTTGCCGCGCTTAATTTCTTATTCAACCTATTTAGCTGGCCATGGGTTGGAAAGCCGTTCTTTATCTTGCTGCTCGTAGTCTCTAGCTTAGTAAGCTACGCAGGCTATAACTACGGAACACTGTTTGACTCTGGTATGATCGCCAACATCGTCGAGACCGACTCGAGTGAAGCAAGCTCTTATCTCAGCACGTATTCGGTCGTTTGGACGACGTTAATGGGTGTGATTCCTGCCCTGATTGTGTTCAAAGTAAAGCTGCAACCACAACGCGGACAATGGCTACGCTTTGTGCTTACAAAACTGGTCGCGATGCTCGCTTCGTTAGCAGTTATTGCCGTGATTGCGGGGTTGTACTATCAAGATTACGCCTCTGTGGGTCGCAACAACAGCTACCTGAAAAAAATGATCATCCCAACGCAATATGTCTACAGCGCGACAAGTTACGTAAAAGAAAATTACTTAACTACGCCACAGCCATATCGTGAAATCGGTACTGATGCACAGCAATCTTCGACCGCTTTACAGCAAGCGCAGGACAAACCGACGTTACTCGTTTTTGTGGTAGGTGAAACCGCACGTACTCAAAACTATCAACTGAATGGTTACGAGCGTGAAACTAACCCCTACACCAGCCAATTAGATGTGATTTCTTTTAAAGATGTGGCGTCATGCGGCACTGCGACAGCGGTATCTGTACCATGCATGTTTTCTCAGTTAACGCGCAATCAATTTGACCGTAAACAAGCGGATAACCAAGACAACGCGTTAGATATCATGCAACGTGCAGGTATCGACCTACTGTGGAAAGAAAACGACGGTGGCGATAAAGAAGTCGCGCATAAGATCAAAAAAATCGAAGTAGACAGAAAGCAACAAAACGCACTGTGCAACGGTCAAACTTGTTACGACATGGCACTACTGAGTGACTTTGACCAAGAAGTGTCGAACATGAACGGTAACCGAGTTGTAGCCATGCACCTTATTGGCAGCCATGGCCCAACTTACTTCCAACGTTACCCGAAAGATAAAGCGTTTTTCCAACCGGATTGCCCACGTGCAGACATTGAAAACTGTAGCGTCGAAGAGATCGTAAACACCTACGACAATACCATTCGTTACACAGACTTTGTCTTGGAACAAACCATCAACAAACTTAAGACGTTAGAAGACAAATACAACACTGCGTTGATTTATGTTTCTGACCACGGTGAATCGCTTGGTGAAAGCGGCATGTTCTTACATGGTATGCCTTACGGACTTGCTCCGGATTTCCAAAAACGAGTACCGCTTATCATGTGGATGTCGCCAAGCTTTAAGCAAGCAAAACACATCAACACGGATTGCTTGTCCAAAGAGGCACAAAATGCAGGTAAATACTCGCATGACAATGTGTTCCACTCTTTGCTTGGTATTATGGATGTAAAAACCCAAGCCTACGACGGTCAGTTAGATATCTTCAAAACCTGCCGAACCGTATCCTAAGTAGTGAGAAAAAGCCTGATTCAAAATGTGAGTCAGGCTTTTTTATGACAAGCCGTTTCTGCCAACCTCTTTTACGCTCGTTATAATCAACGCTTGGTAAAATCGAAACAGAGCGAACAACATGAAAATCGGTATTATTGGCTTAGGCGATATTGCACAAAAGGCTTACCTTCCTGTCATTACTCAACTTCCTAATGTTGAGCTGGTCTTTTGTACCCGAGACGCCGAAACCCTCTCTTCACTAGCTCAGCAATATCGCATTAAGGAAAGCTGTCGGGACTACCAACAGCTTCCTGCGTTTGGTGTAGATGCGGTGATGATTCATGCCGCAACTCATGTTCACTTTCAAATCGCTGAATATTTTCTAAAACAAAGCATTCCGACTTTTGTCGACAAACCTCTGGCGGACAGTGCCCAACAGGTAGAGCAACTCTATGAGATTGCAGCTATCGCCAATCAACCACTTTATGTTGGCTTTAATCGCCGACACATTCCGCTCTACAACGACTATTTGCCAAACGTACAAAAAGGCGATGTCGCTAATTTGAAGTCACTGCGTTGGGAGAAAAATCGCCACAATCTGCCGGGAGAACTCCGAACGTTCATCTTTGACGATTTTATTCACCCGCTAGACAGCGTAAATGTTTTAGCAAACGCCGATTTGCAAGACGTCTACATCACTCACCAATTTGACGGCCAACAACTCGCACGTCTGGATGTGCAATGGCAACATGGTGATACCCTACTACACGCTTCAATGAATCGTCATTTTGGCATCACAAACGAACGCGTTCAGGCATGTTATGCCAACCAAGCATTTGAGTTTGAATCGTTTGTGGAAGGTAAATTGTGGCAGGACAATCAAGAACGTAAGTTGAACTTAAAAGATTGGACACCAATGCTCACGAGTAAAGGTTTTCACGCTATGCTATTCGATTGGTTTAAGGTTGTTGAATCAGGCAAGCTGGCTACAAGCACAGTGCAACGCAACATAGCGAGCCACCAGCTTGCAGAGCAGATCTGTCAACGCATAGAACAAGCCGTGCATTGCAATTAATCCCTAGAAGCAATCTATGCATGAAACGCATAGATTAATTCACTTTTTGTCATTTGTTTCATTGACTAATCGTCACTAAACTTCGCGCTCATTTTTCTA
>JABXIW010000085.1 GCA_013372875.1 Gammaproteobacteria bacterium
AAGCAACTAAAACGCGCTGGTATCGAATACGACAAAGTGTACGTGCATACCGCAAGCCACGCGAGTTACTACCCTGGCGCTGAAGTGGTGTCATTCAAAATGTTGTTCGATCCAAAATCGGGCAAGATTTTCGGCGCTCAAGCAGTTGGTAAAGACGGTATCGATAAACGCATCGACGTTATGGCCGTGGCTCAACGCGCAGGTATGACGGTAGAACAACTTCAACACTTAGAATTGACTTACGCGCCACCTTACGGCAGTGCGAAAGATGTGATCAACCAAGCGGCATTTGTGGCAAATAACATCATCAAAGGTGACGCAACGGCGATTCATTACGATGAAATCGACAACCTGACTGAAGATCAAATTCTCCTCGACGTCCGTAACCCGGGTGAATTGGAATCTGTTGGTTATCTTGAAGGGGCAATCAACATTCCGGTTGATCAGCTGCGCCATCGTATGGGTGAGCTACCAAAAGACAAAGAGATTGTGATTTACTGTCAAGTAGGCTTGCGCGGTAACGTGGCATACCGTCAACTCGTCAACAATGGTTACAAAGCTCGTAACTTGATTGGTGGTTACCGTACTTACAAGTTTGCAAAAGCGTAATGTAATCTTCGCAAACATTGCATCGGTTTGATTTGAGAAATAAAAACGGCTGATAGATATATCAGCCGTTTTTTCTTATCCCGAATATTGTAGCGCTAGTTTGGTAACTATTCCGTTTCCACCAAAGCGATTTTATCGGATGTCGATTTTTCCAATTTGATCGCAATAAACTTGGAGGTTGGCGTAAACGTTCTATCCCCATAACTGTCCAAAGGAACCAATGGGTTCGTTTCTGGATAGTAAGCCGCCGCCTGACCTGCTGGCACATCATAGGCAACAAGCGTAAATCCGCTTACGCGACGCTCTACGCCATCTTCCCATAATGACACCATGTCCACTTTGTCGCCCGGTTCAAAACCGAGTTTACGAATATCCGCTTCATTGATAAACAGCACTTCGCGCATACCAAATACTCCACGATAACGGTCATTCAAGCCGTAAAGTGTCGTATTGTATTGGTCGTGTGAGCGCATGGTTTGCAAGATCAAATCTGGCTTTTGGCCTTTTTCGAGTATCGCTTCGCTGATCAACTGCTTCGGCAACTCGCTAGAGCTGAACTGCGCTTTGCCGCTTGGTGTGTTCCATCGACGCTCAGCAGCTGGGTTTACCAAGTGGAATCCACCCGGGTGTTTAAGCTTATGGTTAAAGTCGGTAAAGCCCGGAATCGTGTCGGCAATCAAATCGCGAATACGGTCGTAATCTTCAATCGCCCACAACCAATCAATTGGTTTTGCTCCAAGTGTAGCATTGGCAATACCGGCAATAATCGCTGGTTCTGAACGCAAATGCTCCGAACGCGGTTTTAGCTGACCAAATGAGATATGTACCATGCTGAAAGTATCTTCAACCGTCACACCTTGTGGGCCCGTCGCTTGCTGATCAATCTCAGTACGGCCTAAGCATGGAAGAATAAGCGCATCTTTACCTGTGACAAGGTGAGAACGATTTAACTTCGTCGAAATGTGTACGGTTAAATTACAGTTTCGCATCGCGTTGTGCGTACGTTCTGTGTCTGGCGTTGCTTGTGCAAAGTTACCGCCCAAACCGATAAATACTTTCGCTTGCCCTTCTTCCATCGCTTTAATGGCTTGCACAGTGTTGTGGCCTTCACCACGCGGGACGGCAAAGTTAAATCGACTTTCAATGCGATCCAACAACAGATCTGAAGGTTTTTCATCAATGCCCATCGTACGGTCGCCCTGAACGTTACTGTGACCTCGCACTGGTGAAAGACCCGCGCCCGGCTTACCAACGTTACCTCGTAACATTTGCACGTTTGCGACTTCTTTAATGGTTGGCACAGAGTGACGATGCTGAGTCAACCCCATCGCCCAACACATGATCACACGTTCTGCACGTCGATACATGCTCGCCACCATCTCGATTTCACTTAAATCAAGACCCGATTGTTCAGCGATGTGTTCCCAAGAGGTTGCGTCCACTTCAGCCAAATACTCATCAATACCTATCGTGTGTTGCTTGATGAACTCACGGTCAAATACCGCTTTGCCACCGTTTTGCAATGCCTCGCGTTCCCATTGCAACAAGAATTTCGCGATGCCACGAAACACTGCCATGTCTCCACCTAAAGCAGGACGCAGGTACGCCGTGTTGGTAGGTTCTGAGCCGTTACTCAACATCTCAATCGGCATTTGTGGGTTTTGGAAACGCTCTAATCCGCGCTCTTTCAGCGGGTTTAGACAGATAACCTGTGCACCACGTTTTACCGCTTCGCGCAGAGGTTCAAGCATTCGTGGGTGATTCGTGCCCGGGTTTTGACCAATCACAAAAATCGCATCAGCTTCTTCAAAATCATCAAAGATCACTGTGCCTTTACCAACACCAATGGTGTCTTTCATCCCGATAGCACTGGCTTCGTGGCACATGTTGGAACAATCTGGGAAGTTGTTGGTACCGAATGCGCGCACAAATAGCTGATACAAAAACGCCGCTTCGTTGCTTGCACGACCAGAGGTATAAAACTCCGCTTGGTGTGGTGAATCCAATTGGTTGAGATGTTTAGCCACAAGAGAAAAAGCCTCATCCCAAGAGACAGGCACATAGTGGTCGTACTCGGCATCGTATCGCATTGGGTGCGTGATACGGCCTTGGTATTCCAACCAGTAATCGGTTTGCGTTGAGAGAGAAGAAACGCTGTGATTGGCAAAAAACTCAGGATCAACCAGACGATTGGTCGCTTCCCAGTTTACTGCTTTCGCGCCATTCTCACAGAAATTGACTTTACCACTATCTGGCGACTCACCCCATGCACATCCAGGGCAGTCGAAACCGCCATTTTGGTTGGTTTTGAGCATAGTGCGAATGTTTTTAACTGCATTTTCACTGCCCCACCAACTTCTGGTTACGGCTTTCAGTGCACCCCAACCACCAGCTGGACCTTTGTATGTTTTTATTTGTTCTTTTTGGCTCACGACTTTACTCCTCGCAGATGTATCAGCAAGCAGGGTGCCCGTGAAAACAAGCGCGTTATTTATTGAGATAATGCGGAAGTATTGAAGGGCTTAGGTTTCTAATCCATGTATTTTTTAATCCAAATAAGTAGCCACTCAACATGCTCTCGCTTGTCCGAGCGTTTACTTATCTAGATTCTTGATATCGGATACCCGCCTACTGTTTCTAAGACTGTTAGATTCAATTTGCATTGTTGCGTCTTGATCTAAATCAAAGATTAAGTCGATATTCAATATGCGTCCAATTGATAATCCTGACCGAGTGATAAACAAAATCTATGACGAATTTTTCCACTGACGGTCATCACATTTTTAATCAATACAATTTATGAGGTTAATCGTTTTCCTATTCGATTCCACCTAGTTCGCTTAACGAACTCAATAAAATCGGCACTCTTGATAATAGATAATATCTATCACACTATAGATACTTTAAATTTGACCCTAATTAATATCAGGAATAGCCTTGATTCAGATCAATTTTGAGTGTGGTTTTATTCTTGACTTGGTTTTGGTTTTCCATTCCCCAGTTAAAACGCTCCAGCGCTTAAAAAGTACGGTAGTGCTGTGCCCTTTTTAGGGAGTTCCCCCGTACATGTGACTCACAACGCAAGGTTAACAAGCCATTATGGATATCAAACAACTTAAATATCTCATCGCACTTGAACAGACCAAACACTTTGGTCAAGCCGCCGCATTGTGCCACATTACGCAGCCTACCTTGTCCATGAGAATCCGAAGCTTAGAGGAAGAACTCGATCTCGAATTAATCCAAAGAAGTCAACGATTTGAAGGATTCACTGAAGCCGGAGAACGCATTTTAGCTTGGGCAAAAACCGTCTTAGCAGCTCATGATGGATTGCAAGCCGAAGCCGCCAACTGCCGTGGTCAGTTGGTAGGCTCTCTTCGGCTTGGAATGGTGCCACTTGCCAGCCAAAACCCTATGCAATTGCTCAAACCATTAGCTCAACAGTTCCCTGAGTTACGCTTTCAAATACTCTCCATGACGACCGAACAGATCATAGACCAACTCAATCGCAATCAACTGGATTTGGGGATGTGTTATGTCGATCAAGTCAACACCGCTTACTTCGATGTTATCGAGCTAGATTCAACCAAACTTGGCGTTTTATTCGATGAGCGTCATTTTGATTTTGCCGAATCTGAAGTGTTATGGGAGTCACTCAATAACATTCCGCTAGGGCTGCTTTCGAAGGGCATGCACTATCGCCACTCAATTGATCTTAGCTTTGTGAGTAAAGGGCTGGTTCCGCAAACCGTCATTGAAAGTAACTCCACCTTTCACTTGATCCAAGCAGTAACCAGTGGCCTTTGCTGCGCCATTATGCCGCTGAATTGTGGATTGGAAGAGTTGAACGATACGCTTCGCATTATCCCTATCGAAGAAGCCGCCGTTCACGCCCCACTAGGTTTGTTAAAGCGAAAACAAGAACCCTTCTCCGCGCTAACCGATCAGTGCTTCGCAGAAGCAAAAAACATATTCAATCGATAACAAGAATCCACACGTCAACTTTTGGCATACACAACGGCTTATGAGGTGATTTCATGAGATGTACTACTCAATCTTATTTTGAACTGTCCGATTTCAATCAAGCACCACCTCAACCAAGTGCGTTCAATTACCGAGAATTGATTGATGGCCGCCCAGTGCAACAAATGTCGCTGGCGAGTGAATCCGCCTTAGCTATCAGCTATAACGGCATTAGCCAAGCGGTCATGATGGTGACGCCAGGCCATCTGGAAGACTTCGTGAAAGGATTTAGCCTAAGCACAGGCATCGTCCACGATTTCAAAGAGATTAAAGACATTGAAATTGGTGGCGATCACGAATCTCACTATGCGGAAGTGGAAATCAGCAACCGCGCTTTCTGGGCGTTAAAAACACAGCGCCGAAATCTTGCCGGCACAACCGGATGCGGCATTTGTGGTGTAGAGGCTCTGGAACAAGCTTTGCCTGATTTGGCACCGCTAACACCGTCTCTTCCTCCGCGCTCCGATGTATTTGAAGGGCTGCGAGACAAAGTCGCACTGCATCAAGAAGCCGCACGTGAATCTGGTGCGTTACACGCCGCTTTATTTGCAGATTTACAAGGCAACATCAAGTTGTGCAGAGAGGACATCGGCCGTCACAACGCGCTAGATAAGTTGATTGGCGCATTGGCCAACAATCACATCGAACCTCAAAGTGGCTTCGCTATCATGACAAGCCGTTGCAGCTTGGAGTTGATCCACAAAGCCGTTCGCGCGCGTATCCCCACTCTGGTTTGCTTATCTGCACCTACAGCGTTAACCGTCGAATGGGCGAGAAGAAACCATTTGAACCTAATTCACTTGCCAAAACACGGCTCGCCGCGTCTGTACAGCCCTGCGCCTTAACACGTCAACCTAGCCGAATTCCTAATATTTCTAACAGAGACCTCCGGGTCTCTGTTGTTTGCTTCTCGTTCCAAACTGATACTTGGCGACAAGACACTATTCTCTCCAACCAAACGTGCTCACCCCTTGTCAGCACTAAGCTTACGCATATTAATCCGCTTGCATTTGAACGCTTTCCAATCTGATAAGAACCCAGTCAAAAACCCATCAATTAGTAAGGATTTTGTGTGACTCTTTTCACGCTTTTCCGCCTTCCTAGGCATTTCTAGGAATTTTTCCTAGCCGATCTAGGCAACCATCTCATGTGCCTCACAAAACCACTCTCTAGAATTCCGCTCAGTCAAAGGTAACAAGAGCGCATAACGGTCTCCGTTGTGTTTCTAAAACAATTACAAGAGAGTTCATCATGTTAAAATTCCTCGAACAGGTGCGGAAGCCGACCCTCGATCTTCCTGTCGAAGTTAGAAGAAAGATGTGGTTTAAACCGTTCATCCAATCTTACTTGGTCGTATTCATCGGCTACCTAACCATGTACTTGATTCGTAAGAACTTCAATGTCGCGCAAAACGACATGATCTCAACTTACGGTTTGAGCATGACAGACCTAGGTCTTATTGGCCTTGGCTTCTCAATCACATACGGCATCGGTAAAACCGTTGTGTCTTACTACGCTGACGGTAAGAACACCAAGCAATTCCTCCCTTTTATGCTGATCCTTTCTGGTCTTGCAATGCTTGGTTTCAGCTTCAGCATGGGCGGCGGTAGCGCAAGCCTGTTCTTGATGGTGGCTTTCTACGCTCTGAGTGGTTTCTTCCAAAGTACTGGTGGCCCTTCTAGTTACTCAACCATTACAAAATGGACACCTCGTAACAAACGCGGCTCTTACCTAGGCTTGTGGAACATGTCACACAACGTTGGTGGTGCGGGCGCAGCGGGTGTTGCTCTTTTCGGTGCTAACTACCTATTCGACGGCCACGTAATCGGCATGTTCGTGTTCCCTTCTATCATCGCGATCATCGTTGGCTTTATCGGTATGCGCTTTGGTAGCGACTCTCCAGAAGCTTACGGTCTAGGTAAAGTAGAAGAACTTTTCGATGAAGCAGTGAGTGAAGAAGACACCGCTGCTGAAGAAAACCAGATGACCAAAAAAGAAATCTTTGTTGAATACGTTCTTAAAAACAAAGTTAT
>JABXIW010000385.1 GCA_013372875.1 Gammaproteobacteria bacterium
TAAAGGATGACTCGGCTAGGTCAAAAACAGAGCTGAAGTAGGCTCAATAAAAAAAGCTAAAAGAGCAATAAATGAATAAAGCGTTAGTATTGTCCCTGATTTCAATTGTCGGCATGTCTCCGGCTTCACAAGCCTCTCAGGTTCTTAACGGCTATTGGGCGTATCAAGAATTCTTAAATGAATTCCCAGAACAGAAACACTTAACGGATGCTCTGGTTGCGGCCGTGAGAGACGATCCTGTACCTATTGCCCCTGAAAAAAGACACCCATTAAAAATCTCCGTTGTTTATCCAGGGCAGCAGATTTCTGATTACTGGATAAGAAACATCGACGCGTTTGAGAAGCGCTTAGATAAACTCAATATTGATTACCAAATCAATCAAGTGTTTACGCGACCTAACGCCGATATCAAACAACAAAGCCTTTCTTTGATGGAAGCACTGAAAAGCAATTCCGACTACTTAATTTTTACACTCGATACGACCCGACATCGTAAGTTTGTCGAACACGTTTTAGATTCCACCAAAACCAAACTTATCCTGCAAAATATCACGACGCCAGTCCGTGAATGGGAAACTCGACAGCCTTTTATGTACGTCGGTTTCGATCACGCTGAAGGCAGTCGCGAACTCGCTGTAGAGTTTGGCAAGCAGTTCCCGAAAAATACCCATTACAGCGTTTTGTACTTCTCTGAAGGCTACATTAGCGATATCCGTGGTAACACATTCATTCACCAAGTGAACCAAGACAGTCAGTTTGAACTACAATCTGCTTACTATACAAAAGCGACAAAACAGTCCGGGTATGAAGCTGCAAAAGCGAGTTTGAAAAAGTACCCAGATGTCGAGTTCATTTATGCTTGTTCTACCGACGTTGCGTTAGGTGCCGTCGAAGCACTGTCTGAACTTGGCCGTGAAGACGTTATGATTAATGGCTGGGGCGGTGGTTCTGCTGAGCTAGACGCTATCTTAAAAGGGGAGTTAGATATCACCGTCATGCGTATGAATGATGATACTGGCATTGCGATGGCAGAGGCGATTAAATGGGATTTGGAAGGTAAACCTGTACCAACGGTGTACTCTGGGGACTTCGAAGTTGTGACCAAATCAGATTCCCCTGAGCGAATTGAAGCTCTCAGAAAACGTGCATTTAGATACTCAGACAATTGATGACAATTACATCAAAGCTAAAAAAGCGTCGCTCGCTGTCGACGCTTATAACTAAAATTATTATTCTCGTTCTTGCTCCGATCATTTTAGGCATTTTCGTTCAGAGTTATTACTTCTCCAAACAGATCATTTGGCAGGAGGTCGACCGAACCAAGCAGCAAACGTCTGCGTTGATTCTGAATATTTTTGAAAGTCATTTTGCAGCGATTCAGATCCATCACGACAGCAATTCGAAAAGTGATGTGATTTTGGATTTTTACTCGGAGCGAAATGAAGAAGCCTTAAATTACTTCTTTCTCAGCATTGATCAGAGTGATCCTTCGCACACGCCTGAATTTCGTTTTCTCACCGACCATCAAGGTATTATTTGGGACGATGGGAACGCGCATTTTTATGGCATCAACGACTCAATGCTGGACGGCCTGACTAGCAAAGTCACGTTCAGTAATAATTGGTATTACGTCACGTCAATCACGTCAATGGGTGCTCGTCACTTGTTGCTACGCCGCGTTCCTGTGTTAGAGCCGAAAACGGGCGAAGTGATGGGGTATTCGTACAACGCGGTCGTCTTGGATAATAACTTCGCCTTGATGGAGAAGTTAAAAAACGAAGGCAACGTCGACAATGTTGTGCTGGTGGCGAACGACATTCCTGTAGCAAGTTCACTAGCAGGGGATGAGTCATACAAAATCTTCGATGTGTTGAAACGCAAAGAGACCCAGAAGAAGTTAGATCAGTTATTGATCATCCAAACGCCGATTGAAGTGAATGCGGCCATCACCAACTTGAAGTTACTTACCGTGCAAGACAACCAGAGTGTTGTTACGCTGCAAATTCAACACTTTTTGGCGATGTTAGCCTCTGTTATCGGCATGATCATGATTGCGCTGATGACCAAAGAGTGGATTGAAAACCGAGTTGTGGAAGAGCTGGGGTCGCTCATGTCTTACACGCGTTCTGCTCGCGAAGAAAAAGGCTTTGAGCGTTTTGGTGGGTCGGATATTGAAGAGTTTGACCACATTGGTTCGACGCTGGAAAGCACGTTTGAAGAATTAGAAGCTCAGAAGCGATCGTTTCGAGACCTGTTTAACTTCGCGTTATCGCCAATCATGGTGTGGTCAGAAGCGGGCGTGCTGATCCAAATCAACCCCGCAGCTCGCAAAGAACTGGTTATCGAAAATGACATCGAAACCATGCATCCTGTATTTAAAGGATTCAAAGACAAACTGGTACCACATTTAAGAATGGCAGCGCAGGGCGCGACACTGACGGGAGTGAACGTGCCTATTGGTGATAAAGTCTTTCGTTGGAACTTATCGCCAATTCGTGTCGATGGTGATATCAGCGGCATCATTGTCCAAGGGCAAGATATTACAACGCTGATCGAAGCTGAAAAGCAAAGTAACTTAGCACGCAGAGAAGCCGAAAAGTCCGCGCAAGCGCGAGCTGACTTCCTGGCTAAAATGAGCCATGAAATTCGCACACCAATTAATGGTATTTTGGGTGTTGCGCAGCTACTCAAAGATTCCGTGGAAGCGGAAGAGCAGAAGAACCAAATCGATGTTCTTCGCCACAGTGGTGAGCACTTACTTGCTGTATTGAATGATATTTTGGACTTCTCAAAGATTGAACAAGGCAAGTTCAATATCCAAAAACATCCTTTCTCCTTCGCTGATACCATGCGAACGCTAGAAAACATCTATCGCCCTATTTGTGAAAACAAAGGGGTTGAACTTGTCATTGAAAACCAGCTTGATGGCAATGTAGAGATTTTCACCGACCAAGTTCGCCTGAATCAAATTCTGTTTAATTTGGTCAGCAACGCGGTGAAGTTCACGCCATCGGGCTGCGTGCGTTTACATGCCGAGTTAGAGCAGTTTTATGGCGCAGACAATAGTGTGCTCGTGGTTGAAATCAGCGACACGGGTATTGGTATTGAGTCCGACAAGTTGGATGAAATGTTCGAACCTTTTGTTCAAGAAGAAGCGACCACAACTCGCGAATACGGTGGCAGTGGCCTTGGTTTGACCATCGTGAAAAACTTGGTCGATATGCTCGATGGGGATGTACAAGTTCGCAGTCAAAAAGGGCAAGGAACCACATTTGTTGTTACGCTGCCAGTAAAAGATCGTGAGCGAGTTCTGGCTCCGTTGGATTCGAGCCAACGCGTAAAACCTGCAGAGTTGTTTGATGAAAGTCTGAAAGTGTTGCTGGTGGAAGATAACCATACTAACGCCTTTATTCTTAAAGCGTTTTGTACCAAATACAAGATGCAGGTTGATTGGGCGAAGGATGGGCTAGAAGCCATGGAGTTCTTAAAAGATCACTCTTATGATTTGATTTTGATGGATAACCAACTTCCGCATCTTGGTGGCATCGAAACCACGAAAGAGATTCGTCAAAACTTGAAATTGGGGACGCCCATTTACGCTTGCACCGCCGACACTGCGCAAGAAACCAGTGATGCATTTATGGAAGCAGGCGCGAACTATGTTTTGCTGAAACCCATTAAAGAAAATGCACTCCACGAGGCTTTTGTTGACTTCAAGCAGCGCTTCTTGATTGAACGGACATAGTTTGCTGCTACATTTACGGTAGTTTCTTTGTTTACCTAGCCCAACTTAGCTTTTCTGAGTTGGGCTTTTTCTTTCCTGCAATCTGAAGATCTTAATTCTTCACAACCTTTTAAATGCGCAAAAGTTCATTGTGATTTAAATCGCAAAAATATTTACTTAGCGTGCTAACTAAATTATATTACTTAGCACGCTAAGTAATTGAGTGCATCTTATGATTCAAGACATCAACATTTTGAGAGATCTGTCCCTTGCCGAAAAACTGTCTCGTGTCGCTCGTTTATGGAAGATGGTTGCCGACCGTGAGCTCGAACCGCTAAACCTAACTTACCCGCGCTGGACGGCGCTTTGGAAGCTGTATCGAATGGGCGACAACATCAGTCAAAAGCAACTTGCTGAAGCGCTTGAGATTGAGCTTGCCTCGTTGATGCGCACGCTAAAACTACTCGAAGAGCAATCGCTCGTTACGCGACGTTGTTGTGAGCATGACAAGCGAGCACGAATTGTCAGCTTAACGGACGAGGGTAAAGAGCTGTTGATACAAATGGAAGAACGAATCTTGCAGGTTCGTCGAAAACTGCTCTCAGAAATCAATGACCAAGAGCTAAAGAAATTGGGCTTGATCCTAGAGCAAATTGCTCACAATGCGCTCGATTCACTTGGCGAATAAAGTCAGAAATCCTAATAAAAAAGAGAAGTAAACGCCTATGACTCCAGACCAAAAGTTCGCGCGTTGGATCAAATATTCTTGCGTCGCGTTTGTCCTTGTCTTTGCCTATTTTCTTGTTGCTGATTTAGCAATGCCGTTAACTCCTCAGGCGATGGCTACTCGAGTGGTAACCAAGATCGCCCCCCGTGTTAATGGGCAAATAACTCATCTTTATGTGGCAAATAATCAAGAAATTCAAAAAGGCGACTTGTTGTTCCAAATCGATCCGCAGCCATACAAGTTAGCGGTAGAAAAAGCGCAATTAAACTTACAACAAGTGATCCAAAACAATGAGCAGTTGGATGCCTCTATCACGGCAGCCAAAGCGGATGTGGAAGCGAGTAAAATCGTCGCTGAGCAAAAAATCCGTGAAGCCAATCGACTGAATACATTGTTCAGCCGAAACGGTACGTCTCAACAACAACGTGATGATGCGCAGAGTAGTGCAACAGCGGCAAAAGCGAATTTGCTAGCAGCAAAAGCCCGCCTGAAAGAGCTAGAAGTAAGCCGCGGCGAGCTCGGCGAAGCTAACGTCAACGTGCGTGTTGCTCAGAACCAGCTAAAACAAGCTGAGCTTAACCTTTCTTACACTCAAGTGAGTGCAGAGCACGATGGTGTTATCACGAACTTGCAGTTAGAGACAGGTGCTTACGCCGCTGCGGGGACGCCACTTATCGCACTGGTTTCGGATCAAGTTGATATTATTGCGGACTTTCGAGAGAAAAGTTTGCGTCATTTTAACCGAGATAGTCGAGCACTGGTGGCCTTTGATAGTTTGCCGGGAGAGGTTTTTGAAGCCCGCATTACCAGCTTGGATGCCGGGGTAAGCTCGGGTCAATTTGATGCAGACGGCCGCCTCGCGACACCAACAGATTCCAACCGCTGGGTGAGGGATGCTCAGCGTTTGAGATTGCATTTGTCTATCAACGAACAGCCACAAGCTTTCCCGGCGGGTGCTCGTGCGACGGTACAACTATTGCCTGATAGCACGATTTCAGGTTGGCTGGCTCGTCTGCAAATTCGTTTTTTGAGCACTTTGCATTACATCTATTAATTGGGAGGTGGTATGAAATTATGGGACCACCCCATGTCTGAGAACGATTTCAGACAATGCCTACGCATAGCAACTGGCGCAACCATCGGCTTTACACTGTGTAAGCTGTTTGGCTGGAACTACGGTGTGTTTTTCACCGTAACACCCATGCTTTTGCTCGGTATGGTACCAGTAGTGAACTTGCATGCATCAAGACAGTTAATCTTCTCCGCTGTTGTTTGTGGGCTAGAGGTTGGCATTTTGGGGGGCTTGTTTGGTAGTCATCCGGTGTTGATGACCTTGATTGCATTCTGCTTGTTTCTTTACAAGTTTGCTTGTATGTCAAAAGGGAGTTTGTTTTTATTTGGCGTGAACAGTGTGCTTAGCTTGAGTATCATGCTGCACTTTGCTAGTTACCCGACAACGGATCTGAATGATCTTATTTTTAGTAACTTACAGGCGAACGTTTTGTCCATCATTGTGGCGTATTTGGTGACGTTTTTGATTCCAGATGCGGAACCTCGTCAACCGCTGCCAAAGCCTTCACAAGCCAAACAAAGCCATCGGATGCGACATGAGGCTCTTATGGGGGCGAGTATTGCAACCATGTCCTTTTTGGTGTTTCAGATCTTTGATTTGAACGATTCCATGTCAGCGCAGGCGACAACCTTGTTGCTCCTGTTTCCAATGCATTGGAATGGCGCTTTAGGTTACGCTCGTAAACGGGCGATGGGTACATTGCTAGGCGTGACTTTTGGTATCGTCGGGCAGCTCATTTTGTATGATTGGTCAGATACTTTGCTGTTTATTGTGCCGTTACTTTGGATTGGCGCGATGATATTCAGTTACATGCATGTGAAAGAATCCAGTGGTTCAGGTGCTGGCTTTGGCGGCCTCACTACTTTAGGGATCTTATTCGGACAGTATCTCACGCCCGATGGTGACCTGATTTTTAGTGCTTTGTATCGAGTCAGCAGCATACTGTTTGCCATCGTGGTCACTTTGCTTGTTACTTATGCCGTGCATCGGTTACTCAACAGCTTTGCTGCAACGCGCTTTAGCCAATCATAGCCTTGATGCGCCTCAGTTTACTGAATCATACGTTGCTGGTCAGAAAGGACTGTTCCAGCAACTTGGTTTTCAAATCTTCAGTCATAGTAATGGGTTGCTCGAATCGAATGCCTATCACCCAGCCTTTGGGTTGCTTCTTTATATTGGCGATCAAGCAAGGATTTTCCTCTCCTATATGAATGCTAAGAGGTGATACCACCGAAACTCGGTCTCCAACCTTAAACTCAGGTTCAATAAAGGTCTGAACACCGACGCCTGCCAGTGAAAAATCAACCAAACTGCCGTCATAAATATTGCCGCTGTGATCGATGGTACAGTCCATTTGTAGCTTGTAACGCTCGTGCTCTCTAACAGGCTTAGTTGCAAACGTACCGGGTATGCGAATAAAGAGCAGAGGGGAAGGGCGAACGGCTGTCATTAGTACACTGGATTTAAAAGCCAACACGTGACCAAGTTCAGTGTCGGAAACGCCGCGTACAATCACATCGGCGTTATGCAGTTTTCTCATCACTTGATCTTCGAGCAATCGCATCGGAATATCGAGGATCAAATAAGAATTTTCTTTTATTCCTAAATAAACGGTTGAGTAGCTGAATTTATCTTTTGGTCCAAATTCGAAGTTAATCGAGAGTTTCATCCCTGGTTTGAGGAATTTATGCAGTACATCTTTCGTATGAGTTGCTGGCATAAGATCTGAGGTTCCAATTTCTGATTGAAAAGAGGCTACCAAAACGCCGTTTTACTCATCAAGTGTGGTTTATAAAAGTTTTTGTCAATTAATCGCTATCTGTGAAGTGGTGGGCGATAAGTTTGAGTAAGTTCATGCTTCATAAAGATTTGGCTGGCGACTACGCTACCGCAAGTGACTAGAATTAACGCGATCCAAGTTAGCGAATCCGGTTGTTCGCCAAAGATTGGAACGGCAAGCAACGTTGCGACAACGGGAGTGAGAGACCCAAATGCGGCGCTGGCTTCAGCGCCAATGATTTTTATGGCATAGATAAACGTAAACGATGCGATAAGCCCTGCGCCGACACCTTGTAGCATTGCATGGCTAAACAGCTCCTCCCAAGGCCAACTCGAGATAGGCGTTACCGCTAAATAACTGTCTATCCAACCGAACCCGACTGCGATGATAAGCATAAGTAACGAGACAATGGCGACAAAACCCGCGCATACATAAGCGTTGAGGTTGGCTACGCGTGCACTGATAGTAAAAACCGCCCACATCAAGCTGCCAACTAAAAACATCGCGTGCCCTTGAAGTTGAGACCAGTTGTATTCCTCCCCGATATTAGATAGCAGAAACACAAAAATACCCAGCAGTACGGTGGAAAGACCAATAATGCGGTGATGACTCAGCGATTGTTGATAGAACAAGACTGCAATGGCAGAAACAAACAAAGGTAACGTGCCAGGTATTAAGGCGCTACCATGCGCGACGGGAGCGAAATGCATGGCAGTGCCCGCTACAAGTAAATAAGGTAAACCGCTACCCAAGACAATACCAGTAAGGTATTTGTTGGGAACGGCTTTTAGGGCGGCTTTATGTTTCATTACAAAAGGCAACAAGATTAGGCTAGGAACGAGAAAGCGCACCAAAGCAATATCAGCAGGTTGTAGTGCCGAAATTGCCCCACCTTTGAGCGAAATGAAAAAACCAGACCAAAGCAGTACGGTCACTAAAATTGCAGCGTATCCCAAAATCATCGTTGTCGCGTCCATGTGTAAAGTTCGCTGTAATTATTGAACGAAACTGACGCATCATGTTGGCAAGATGTGACGTACTTTGTTTCAGTATTGGTGTTAAACTGCGTTTAATTAATTAAATTTAGTGATTTTTGGCAAAGGGAGTTGGCATGGACAAAATTGATAGGCAGTTACTTCATCTCATACAGAAAGACGCCACATTAACGACAGCGGAGCTCGCTGACCAAGTAGGGCTCTCTGCTTCACCATGTGCGAGGCGCTTAAAACGTCTTGAACAAGAAGGGGTTATTAGCGGATATCGAGCAATGATCTCACGTGGCGCAGTAGGTATTGCGATGACGGTGTTCGTTGAAGTGAGTTTGAATAACCACCAAGCGTCGTCAATCGATGAGTTTGAAACCGCAATCGTCGATATGGATGAGGTGATTTCTTGTCACGTCGTATCTGGCGCTTACGATTATTTATTGGAAGTGGTCAGTAAAGATCTTCCCGGATACGAAAGCTTCACGAGAAAGCTGCAAAGGTTAGAAAACGTCAAAGACATCCACACACACCTTGCTATTCGGCAGGTAAAAGGAAATGGCTGTTTACCCATTTAATTTGATCATTGTACTGTAGTGAGCAAGAGGGGAGATAAATGAAGTGGCTCGATAGATTGAAGATTGCCAACTACCACCGCAAGCGTTACAAACAATTTGGTAATGATAAAGCGCGTACGCTGGGTTGGCAGGACGAATATAGCCAAATCAGCCGATTTGAAGCGCTGACTCGTAGCCTTTGTTTAGAGGCAGTTAGTATTCTCGATATTGGCTGTGGCTTTGGTGATCTGCTTGAATATATTGAGAGCCAGAATCAATATCCAGCGCGCTATGTCGGCATTGATCAGCAGAAGCAGTTCATCACAAAGGCCAGAAAGAGAGCCTTTAAAACGCCTGTTAATTTCATTTGTGGCGACTTTTCTAAGCTTGTTCTTCCTCAAAGTGATTATGTGTTTGCGTCAGGTTCATTAAACTACAAATCGAGCAATGCCAATCATACGATTGAAATGATTGAGAAGATGTATCGAGCGGCTCGAATAGGCTGTGTGTTTAACTTACTCGATGAAGAAAAGCTGCCGAGTATGAGAATGCTAGAATCGCATAACAAAGTGGGGGTGTTGCGCTATTGCCGATGGCTATGCCCAGATGCGCAATTAATCGAGGGGTACTCAGACCACGACTTCACGATTGTCATGATCAAAAAAGCGGAGCCAGTTTCCTAACTCCGCTTCATAAACTTTTAAGCCTTATTGGTGTTTGTACTGTGAGATCTTACAGTCACCAGTTTGTCTATCAACCTTAAATGA
>JABXIW010000235.1 GCA_013372875.1 Gammaproteobacteria bacterium
AAACTCAAGATACAACATGTGGATTTCCTTATTCAAAACAGAGGGCTATATAGCCAAATTACCTAGTTATATTGTCCCGATATTCAGATGGAAAATACTTCATGTTGTTCACATTCCGCTGGATAAGAAACAGCAATATTCAATTATTGGCAATAACTCACGCTATCAGAGCGAACTGTTACAGACCTTTTACCAAGGTGTTTTTATGCTGTGGCATTTTTAAATCGAAATACCTCAAAACCTGCTGATGATTTAATCATTTGTTGAATTTTATAGTGTGTCGTTTTACTCAAGTGGTTGAGCAACGAAATGGATACTGACTTGTCGCGCCGGTCAACGGCATATAAAATGCACAAATACAAAAGATAATAGTTTGCATTGCGATTCATGGTTAAGTATAAAGGGGGCAGATCTCAAACCGTAACCGCACGCAATCATGTCCGAGTCATTTTTCCCGCAACTCTTTCAAACATCGCAAACCATCACTCCTTATTTACATGGCGATATTGGTCGCATTGAGTCGGATGCCATTCATATCGATAATGATATCAATCCCATCGTCCAAGAGTTGTATCGTCAACTTTCTGAAACGTATCCAGAGGCCGGAAGGGCGTATTGGCTCACAAGAACATGGGATTTGCTCTGTTGGCAGCCAATCTACGTTGCGCTTGTCTCTATCTACGGTTTTCAATCGCTCCCGAATTTGCGCAATATTGCGCAGTACTTACAGCCCTGCTTTGTAAGAGGATTTCGCTTTGCGGATCAGGAACATATTCAAGGTAATCACACAATATTGATTGCGCAGGCAGGGCGTCAAATTCGAGCTTTGTTCGATTTTTATCAAGAACAGATGAACGAGTGGATTCGCATTCGTCCGGGGTTTACTCATCAGTTGATGTCAGACGGTATTTTGGCGTGCTTGTTAAGGTTACAGCAACATTTCCCTCAACTGACCGATGCCATCATTAAAGAGCACGCTAGCTTGTGGCTTAGTGCTCTGGGGCTGGATGAGCGTCATATCGATGCTTTGCATGGTGTGCCTCACGAGCAACCGCTCAAACTGGTCAGAAAAAGCTGTTGCTTGGTGTACAAGTGTGAAGGAAGAAAGCTCTGCGAGGACTGCCCGAGAGCTGCAAAAAACCGTCAGTTAATCATGCAAAATAGCAAGATTTAACAACTCGTTAACCTATGTAACAGTGCTCGATTTGTTATTGATAATAAGTATCATTGTCGATTCTTTCGCTACAACAAAAAGATAAATACAATGACAAATAGGAAGTTCTCTTTAAACCTCATCGTATTAGCGATGAGCAGTGGATATGCAGCGCACGCATTGGCTGCGGAACAAGCTCAGCAACTGGCGTCTCAAAACGCAGCAGATGAACAGTTAGTTGTGGTTGGCAGCGTCATGCCAAAATCCATTTCTGATATTCCCGGTACGGTTTGGTTTGTAGGGCAAGAAGAAATTGCTCAACAATACCGAGCAGGTAAAACTCTGGGTGATATTCTTTCTGCCACGATCCCTTCTTTAGATGTTGGCACTGGCGGCCGGACAAACTACGGCCAAAATCTGCGTGGCAGAGCCATGCTGGTCATGATTGATGGCGTTTCTCTGCAATCTTCTCGTCCTATCAGTCGTCAATTGGATGCGATTGACCCGTTCAACATCGAACGAATTGAAGTGCTTTCAGGCGCGACCTCCATTTATGGGGCTGGTGCGACGGGTGGTGTCATTAACATCATCACTAAAAAAGCGTACTCAGATGAATTGGCGTTTGAATCTTTTGTCGGTGGTACGTCAGGCTTCAACAGCAGCGATGATTTTGACTACAAAGTCGCACAATCCGTTGCTGGTGGAAATGACATCGTAAAAGCACGTGGCTCAGTGGTGTATTCCGAGACACAAGGTGCATTTGACGGAAATGGTGACATTGTCACTCCAGACATTTCTCAAGGTTCTCTGCAATACAACTCAACGCTTGATGTTATGGGTTCGGCAGAGATCCAAATCTCCGATGCCAGCAAGCTAAACCTAGTCGCGCAATACTATGACAGCCAGCAAGATTCGCCATACGGCTTGTACATTGTTAATAGCAAATTTGTTGATGTGCGAAAAGGGTTCGATTCCGATCGTGAGCATGGTACAGAGCGTGTACTTTTAAGTGCAAACTACGCACACGACAACGTATTCGGTCATCAATTGATTGGTGAATTGTCTTACCGCAGCGAAGATCAAACCTTTACACCGTATTACCAAAGCTCTTCACAACAAGAAACCGAAGTGTTTGCGGGGCGTTTAGCGCTGGCGAAAAGTTGGGGTGCATTCAGTGCCGTTTACGGTGTGGATGCATACCTAGATCGATTCGATAGCAACCAAGCTTTGTTCGACAAAACCATCGCTGACAACTCAGGTAACCTAATTAACCGAACGTATGCGGAAGTGGGGCGTTATCCTGGTGTAGACGTAACCTCTTACGCGATGTTTGTGCAGGGTGATTACCAAATCAGTCAAGATTGGTCTATACAGGCGGGATACCGTTATCAATATATGGACAACAAGATTGATGATTTTGTCGCATACAGTGTGCAGAAGAACATTGCTTCGGGCAAAGGTGTGTCTGCCGATGCAGTGCCGGGTGGCAGTACTGATTACTCGGTGAGTTTGTTTAATGTTGGGACAATTTATCAGTTGAATGATGAATCTCAATTGTGGGCGAACTTCTCACAAGGTTTTGAATTAGCAGACCCAGCGAAATACTACGGTCAAGGCAGCTACGAGGCCGTTGATGCCAACGGGCACTACGCACTCAAAGACAGCATCAACGTAGCCGATTCAAAAATGTCGGGCATTAAAACGGACAGCTACGAAATTGGTTATCGCTTAGATACCGATACCGTCGCACTGCAAGCGGCGGGTTACTACTCGGTGTCGGATAACTCCATCAAGTACGATAAAAAGACGCTTCTAATTACCAACGTCGATGACGAGCAGCGCGTTTACGGCGCAGAAGCAAACATCAATTATTGGGTAAGCAGTGACATCCTATTGGGTGCTTCTGGTCATTATGTCGTGTCTGAGCTAAAAACCAACGGGAAGTGGGAAGACTTAAGCGCAGGTAAAGCAAGCACATCAAAAGCGAACGCGTGGGCGGCTTACTATCAGGATGATTATTCAGTGCGTCTACAAAGCCAAACGATGTTTGATTACGAAGATGATGCCAACAATAAGCTCGATGGTTACACCACGTTTGATCTGCTGGGCAATGTGAATTTGCCTGTTGGTCAGCTTGGCTTTGGTATTCAAAACCTGCTTGATGAAGATT
>JABXIW010000319.1 GCA_013372875.1 Gammaproteobacteria bacterium
GAGCTTGCATCATTTCTTTGTTGTCACCTGGATCTTTCGAACGATTGTGGTGCGCAGGCATCAGATTCACATAACCTTCTTTTGCTAGGTCGAACTGATGATTGTTTTCACACTTAAACGTCTTTTCAGTCAGCGAAAGTGGTTGGTGACATAGAGGGCATTGATAGTTCATGACGATCTCGAACAGAAAGTAGGGCGGCAAATTCTATCAAAAAGCGTGGCTTTAAGTGAAACAAAAAGAGCCGAGATCTTCGGCTCTTTAGGTTCTTGAGTGCCTCTTACACGTTTTGAACAATGATAAGAGGAGAAGGGCAAGGGATTAATGGAAGAAGTCCACTTGCTCTTTTAAATTTCTCGCTTGTTGCTGTAACTCGATAGCACTTTGTGATGTTTTCGCGCTGGTGTTACGGCTCTCTCGGTTTAGCTCACTGATTGAATGCGCGTTGGCTGCAATTTCTTGTGAAACTTGAGCTTGTTCTTCCGAGGTCGCGGCAATGGCATCAGCTTGAGAGGCGATAGATTGTACCTGAATGGCAATCGCTTCGAGTGCGGTGCCTGCGTCTTGCGCTTTGTCTAGCACCTGATTCGCACTGCGTTGGCTGTCAGTCATCATGGTTACGGCATTTTGTGTTGAGCCTTTTAGCTTCTCGATAATCCCAACTACGTCTTGCACTGAGCTTTGCGTACGGTGCGCTAATGTGCGAACTTCATCCGCGACCACAGCAAACCCACGGCCTTGCTCACCGGCACGTGCCGCTTCAATTGCTGCGTTGAGAGCGAGTAGGTTGGTTTGCTCGGCAATTTCGTCGATCATTCTTGTGACGGTTTGGATACTTTCACTGTCACGGTTGACTTGTTCGATGGCTTCGGCTGATTGATCCAATTGATCATTCAACTGTGCCACGTCGACACATACGCCTTCAACAATCGTCAAACCAGATTGGCTATCTAAGTTCGCTGAGCGGACATTCTCAGCAATGCTTTCTACTTGCTGCGCCACCGATTGAGCGGAAGAGGCCATCTCTTCGATCGCTGTTACGACTTGCTCAACTTCTTCTTGCTGACGATCCGCTTGGGTTAAGTTGCTATGAGCATCGCTTGCTACACTGGTCGAGTTACTTTCGACTAAATCGCTGGTAGAACGAATCTGGCCAACTAGCTCATTCAGTTGATTTGCCATGCTTGCAACGCCGTTATTCAAATTCACAATCTCATTTTTAGAACGTTTACGAGACGACGGAATTTGTAAGCTGACTTCACCATTAGCTAGGCGCGTCATGTAAGAGTTCAACACCGTTAGAGGCTGTAAGCTGCGATTTAAGAACAGAGTGAGCACAACAAAAGTGATGCTCGCTGCTACCGAAGAAATGATGGCTATCAGTTTAAGTAGCGTGTCGCTGCCTTTGGTCACTTCTTTGATGAATGTACCGCCCAGTAGTTTCCAGTTCCAGCCGGGTACTTCGGTGAACACTAAGTATTTTTCACCGACGGTTGATCCGTATTGGAATGGGTAGCGGATCAGACCACTCTTTTGTTCGAAAATCTTATGGAAAGGCTTGTTACCATCGTAATCACGAACTTCTACGATTGAAGGTTCGGTAGCGCTCTTAGTTGGGTGGAGTAAGTACTTACCAAGATTGTTTTTGTCGTTATCGACAATGATGGTGTAGCCTGTGTCACCCCACTTAATCTCTTCTAGTGCATCAAACAGAGTTTGTGTGGCTTGGTCTACTGGCAAACCGATAAATGACAAGCCAGATACGTTACCGTTAGCGTCTTTGATTGGCGCGTAATAGGTAATGTAGCGTTCGCCATATAGTTTGATTTGCGCGTAGTAAGGTTTTCCGCTCTTTAAGAGTTGGTAACCAGGATGGTTGCGTCCAAGAGTCGTGCCTACTGCACGCTTACCTTGCGGATCTTTTAATGATGTTGAAACGCGAATGAAGTCATCACCAAGTGGTGCAAATAACGTTGCGATTGCTCCGGTATCACGCGTGAAGCTGTCGACCAGCTTTGTGTCGTTAATCAAACTTTCGCTGTATTGCGTGATATTTGGTACTTCATGGCCCATGAAGTCTACCGTGTAGTTTTCTACATAAACGCCTGCAAGGTAACCATTGCGAAAAGTTGATTCGAGTACTTGAGCAGTATGAAGGTAAGCATCGAACTGACCGGCAATGGTTTTTGCCATCGACTCGACTTTGGATTGATGTTCTCTCAACGTACTTTCTAGCAGTACGCCAGATGCGTTTCGATAAACGAGCGCAGCAATGCTGGAAAAGGCAATTACTAGGCACAAAGTGATGACTAACTTTAGTTGAAAGCCAACACTTTGATTTCTGTACTTTTCTAACATGGAATGTCTTCCTGATATATTTATAACTTATGAGTTTTGTATCGGCATGCTATCGGTTTATATGAATAATTTTTTGATATCTATTAATTAAATTGTCAAAAAACTCAGATAACCAATGAGTTAGTTAGAAAGTGACCGAGGAAGAACGGAAATGATTTCAAAAAAAAGGCCGGATGAGCCGGCCTAGGAAGATTATTGTGCAGCAATCACTGTCACGAGCTCGTAGCTCTCGCCTGGCTCAAGAGTCTTGCCTTCTTCAATACTTGGTGCATGAAGGGCAGATTCCACACACAGCATGGTTTCATAGCCATTGTCAGCCATATCTCCCATCCCTTGTGCACCTTCCGCCCACGGGTTCCATAGTACTGCGGAGTTATGGCCGCGGTTCGCTACGCTCAACGTGCGGTTAAGAACAGGGTCTTTCACTAAAATTTGAGCTTCTGGTTGCGTGTATACGCGATCGATGGTGTCAGTCAGTTGAAGAACCTCACCACCCTGACACACTTCGCTATTTTTCAAGCTGTCGATGTACTCATTGCCCATACCTGTTGTTTGCGCTTGTTTGATATCGCCCACGTTTAGGTAAGTATGTAATGCGCCTGAGAACGTCCAAGCTTCATCATCGATATTAAGAACTTTCAGCGTTACTTTGAGTTCGTCACCCACTTCGACAAGAAGACGCGCATCAAACATGTGTGGCCAAATTTGATGTGTTTCTTCTGTTGGGAATAGTGCCAACTCGACGATGACACCATTTTCATTTTCGCGGTGCTCAACTAATTCCCATTCGGATGTACGCGCAAAGCCATGAGCTGGTGCAGCAATACGGCCAAACCAAGGCCA
>JABXIW010000086.1 GCA_013372875.1 Gammaproteobacteria bacterium
GGCAGTTGGCTGATGGATGCGCTGATTCCTCTCAACGAACTCAAATACAAACTGGGGTTGACCACAATTGAAGGCGAAGAGAGTGAAGGTTTTCAAACCCTCAATGGCTTTTTAACTTGGTGGCTAGGACGCCTTCCACATGCAGGAGAGTTGGTCGACTATGAGGGCTGGCAGTTTGAGGTGTTAAACGTCAAACATCACCGGATTGTGCAAGTTAAAGTGAGCCGAGAGACAGAGTCAGAAACAACCACCGACACCAACGATGGCGACGCTAACCCATAAAGTTAGGCTGCAAACCTTTCGCCAGCTTCTGCCTAACTTTATAAGAAACATCACTCAACGTAATGTTCCCTTTGCTGTGACGATCGATGCCTGCATTTTGTCGGTAAGCGATCGAACCTTGTTTGAACAGCACGTGTGAGGGTGACTTCCCGATTGCCGCGGGATGGAGAATCGCCATGTAAACATCTTCCAACGATGACATTCGGTGTCGATAAGGCCAAAAGTAAGCTTTCACATAATCGAGCTGTTCAACGGCGCTCATCATGGCGAGATGCTTAGTGCTCGTCCCCAAGTTTTTCGCGGTTGCGGGCATGAACTGAATCAGACCTGTCGCACCACTCCCAGAGCCGTTTCTAATGCTAGGGCTGAACGTTTCAGCCGTCTCAAAGGCCATACAAGCCATTAGATGATTCGGGTTGATTTCTAGCTCAGAGCAAATTTCGACCACTTTGCTTTTGAATGCAGGACTAACTCGCTGTCCCCATGCCAAAACATGCTCAGAAGGCTCTTGAAATGGCTCGGGAGAAAAAATACATCGATGGGAACGTTGGGAATAAAAAGGAAGCTTTTTAATGAGGCGCTGCTGCCTGCCCTTCAACATGGAAGTAAAGGAAAACAATACAGCTTTGAGTGGCTGCCGTTTTTTAAACTTTACTAATCTATACAGTCGCTTAGATACCTTTTTCACGACATAACCAAGTTGAGGGAACACTCCCAAAATGTAATCCATTTCCTACAAGTTTTATAGAAATATCAGCTACAACAAACATTTATGTGACTAAAATCACCCTTAGGGCAATATCAATGTTCAATAACCCACCAAAAAAAAGAATGACCTTATTAAAATCAAGATTATAAAAAGCCCCACCTATGAATCACAGATGGGGCTAATGAGATGTTTTTAATGGTTTTTTCTGAGTAATTTAAAAACCTTCGCCACGTACTAACTCAGCCAGCGTCGACAAGCGTTGTTCACTTTGCTTGACGTATGGGTTCTCGGTATCCCACGCGTAACCAGCCAATATTGCACTGATCATCTGTTTAATGCGTGGATTTGGATCTTGGTAGAAAATCACGTCTTGAAGCGTGCCGTTGTACCATCCTTCCACATAAGTACGGAACGTGTTGACACCAACCATCAAGCGTTCTGAGTACTCTTCTTGCCAATCAACCACTTCGCCGTTCAATTGACGCACAACGCAATCAGCAGCAAATTGAGCCGACTTCATCGCGATAGTGACACCCGATGAGAATACCGGATCCAAAAATTCGCCCGCGTTACCAAGCAGCGCGTAGTGTTCTGTGGCTAAGCGTTTGACGTTCGCTGAATAGCCACCCAACTCACCTGCGGGATTTGGGTACTTCGCGTTTCGCAATAAAGACGCCAAACCCGGCTCTTCATTAGCCAACTGCTGCAAAGCTGCAAGCTTATCTTCTGGGTATTGCTCGAAAAACTCAGGCTCACCCACCACACCAAACGAACACGTACCATTCGAGAATGGAATTAGCCAGTACCATACGTCGTGATTTTCAGGATGGACTGAAATCAGAATTTTGTTGCGGTCGTACTCTGGCTCTTGTGGTGAAATATGATCTTCGATATGCGTAAAGATCGCTTTTCTTGGTGGAAGGCAAGAAGGTTCTTCCAGATCCAGCAAACGCGGCAGCACTCGGCCAAAACCACTCGCATCCAAAACAAAATCGGCTTCGATTTGGTACGCCTGCTTATCGGGCCCAACCACTTCTAAGCGCGATTTTTTGCCTTCAAACGCCAAGCTAACCAGCTCATGCTGATAACGAATGTCGACGCCCTGTTCTGCGGCTCTGTCAGCGAGCACTTTATCAAAGCTGGCGCGTTGAACCTGAAATGTGGTGCCTGGTCCTGCGGTAAATTTGTCAGTGAAATCAAAGTGAGTGTAGACCCCATTACGACGGAACGCCGCGCCATCTTTGAATTGGAAGCCATGCTGCTTCACCGCCTCTGTCATTCCGGCAAGTTCAACCACCTCCATACAAGCTGGAAGTAAGCTTTCGCCAATTGAGAAACGAGGGAACGTCGCTTTTTCGATCACGACAACATCAATACCACGGGATTTTAGCAACGCAGAAACGGTGGAACCCGAAGGACCTGCGCCAACGACGACAACTTGCTTGTGCTCTGTTTTCATTCTTTATACTAGCTTGCTTGGAGTTTTAATAAGGTATGTCCGAGGCCAATGTTGTCCGTTCTTTCCACAACAGAGAGACCTGCTGCTTCAACAATTTCTAGGAAATCATCACTACGGTAGAAACGGCTATTACCATTGGCTAGGCAGGTAAAGTAAAGCGAGGTGGCATTTAAGCTGTATGACGCGCCCGCGTATTTCTGCGCATCCCAAAACAGTTCGAGAACGTAAACGGTATCGCCCGCGCTCAACTGCGCCTTCACTTTCTTCAAAATATTTAAAATTTCAATTGGAGAGAAACAATCTAAGAACTGGCTCATCCACCAAATATCGGCATGATCAGGCAATGTTTGGGCTTTATCAAGCATATTGGCAGGATACGGATGCACGCGCTCGCTGAGCTTATTCTCTGCCACGTTAGACATCGCGACTTCCAATTGCTGCGGCAAATCAACAATGGTCACATGCACATCTTTATCGTAGTTGCAGCACTGCATTGCCCATTTACCCGTATTGCCACCGATATCGACAATGTGTTTTGGCTCATTGGCAAACACTTCTTTAAGCAGCAATGGGAAAGAACGATCCGAATAGAAGTGATCAAACTTAAACCAGCTCTGCTTAGCTTGCTCAGGTAATGTCGACAACCCTTGATAGATGGTTTCCCAATCGCCCAGCTCTTTCAATCCAGCAGGTTTGCCGTCTTTGATTGCTTCAGTCAAGTGCATCATCGCGGCATAACAAACGTCGGCCGTGAAATCCATGTTTGCTTGGGTCATGCCATCGTACAACAAGTAGAACCCGAGGTTGGCCAGTGAGTAGTTAGGTTTTTCCCACAAAACAATGTGCGCACTTATCGCCATGTCTAACAGCACTTTAACACCATATTCTGACACGCCTGTTTTTTCGGCGATATCAATGGCGCTCATGCCTTTTGAACCAGCGCTATCGAGCGCCGCTAATATACCCAAATCTCTGAGCGTTCTCGCGGTATGGAAAACGATAGGGGCAAAAGATAATTTTTGAGCTTCTGTTTTTGCTTCAAAAGCATTAAAAGGATCATTATTTTGATTTAACACGAAAAAACCTAACTGCATTTAATAATTTTTATTGCTGAGACTGAGTGCCCAACAACGCAAGTGCTCGCTGAATATCAACATTTAAATTGTTTACCCAACGATTGTAATTGCGGTGAATTTTGCCATCACTTGCTTTGAGATTTACTGAGTTGAGATAAATAATTGAATAATATTTGTTGTTGTATGGAATTTTTACTTCAGCAGAGTGTGTACGAACGTGAATTTTCGCAATTAATACACCCGGACTAACTTCTTCAATCGTCCAACCACGGTTAGTTGCGGATTGCACAATCGCCATTTTTACTTGTTTATTTTGAAGATCATACGCAACTGGAGTATCCTCCACACTCAATACAGGTTGTACACGTCCACAACCGACAAGAAGCAAAGTTAATAATAATGAGATGTACAGCTTAAAGCGCGACATAAGAATTTCCTTTTTATTATGAATTCGGGTGAAGCCCAAATTGTATCGAGCTGTAAAATAAACAATTTAACCAAATATGCCAAACTCGAAGATCAAAATTTCGTTCAATATTGATGCGTGGACAGCGAATTCACTGGGTTTATCTCAACCTGATGAATGGAAAGAATGGGCTGCAAGCGGAAATTGGCCACAAGATGGCAAAGTAAATGTGGCGGATATTCCTGCAATGATGCGCAGAAGAATGAGTCCATTAAGTAAACTTGCTGTGCAAACGGCCATCGAATTATTAAAGCAACATCAGGCCGACTATCTGGTGTTTTCTAGCCGTCATGGCGAACTGCATCGCAGTGTCGCGCTGGTTGCAGACATCATCAGTGGCGAAGAAGCCTCTCCAATGGCGTTCTCTCAATCAGTGCACAATACCGCGGCAGGTTTAGCGACCATCGCAACCAAGCAGCCAATCCCTCTCACTTCGATTGCGGCATCGGAAAATACATTCCAAAGCGCGATATTAGAAGCGTGGCTATTTTTAGCAGACAATCCAGATAAGAAAGTTCTGCTTGTCGACTTTGATGAACCTTTACCTGACTCCTACACCGAATTTGAACAGCAGCAATATCCGGGCTTTGGCTTAGGTTTGGTGCTATCAAACGGTGATGATTTTACGTTGCGCAGCAGCCACAGCGTAGAAACACAAGGCCACCTTTTGCCACAAGGCTTAGCGTTTTTGCAGCACTACTTGTCAGACAAAACTCAGTGGACCATCCATGCCCCACAGCAATCTTGGGAATGGCGCAAACAATGAATCGCTTAAATCAGTATTGGCGCGTGCTCGCCACGGGTTTCTGTTTTTCGGTATTTGGTTTGGGTGGTTTAGCGCTGAGCTTTATCGTGATTCCAACTATTCGTATTTTTGTCTCTGACCAAACTGAACGTGAATATAAAGTTCAAGGCGCGATTCAATATTCTTTCAACACATTCTGTAAATTAATGAAGTTCAGCGGGGCGATTGATTATGAAATTATTGGCGCAGACCTTCTTCAACAAGATCGAAATTGTTTAATTGTTGCCAATCATCCGAGTTTAATTGATTACGTTTTAATCGCCTCACAATTAAATCGCTGTGATTGTTTAGTAAAGTCCGCAATTTGGTCGAATCCTTTTATGAAGCATATTGTAAAAGCGGCCGGATATATTCCAAACGAAGCGCCAGATGATTTATTAGCACTTTGTGAAGAACGATTTAATAAAGGCAACGTGTTGCTTATATTTCCTGAAGGCACAAGAACAACACCAGGCGTAAAACCTAAGTTGCAACGTGGCGCGGCACAAATTGCGGTAAGAACAGAACGAGATTTAAGAGTCGTACATATTACGGTGACACCGAGCTTTCTCACAAAAGAGAAAAAATGGTATCAGGTGCCAACAACAAAGCCCTTTTTCAAAATTGAAGTTAAGGATAAAGTTGAGATTGAGCCCTTTATAAAGCAAACTACGTCACCAACGATAGCGGCTCGACGCTTACAACAGCACTTAGCTGACAACATTTTTCCAGAAAACTTTTATTGATAAGCAGGTCCCAGTGGAACAGTTACACAACGATATTAAGCAACTTATTATTAATGCTTTGAACCTTGAAGATTTAACCGTAGACGATATTGAAACGGATGCGCCACTTTTTGGTGATGGACTTGGCTTAGACTCTATCGACGCACTTGAGCTTGGATTAGCAATTAAAAAGCAATACAACATCGTCATCGATGCTGACGACTCAAATACGCGCGAACACTTTGCTTCTGTAGCAAACCTAGCGAAATACGTTTCTTCTCAAACCAATGAATAAGTTGTAGGTATATTCATGACTGATGTAAATAAAGATCAAGTATTTGAACAAGTTAAAGATGCGCTTGTTGAGCTGTTCGAAATTGACGCAGACGACATCCAACCTGACGCGCACTTATATCAAGATCTCGATCTAGATAGCATTGACGCGGTTGATTTGGTCGTGCACCTACAGAATGTCACTGGTAAAAAAATCAAACCTGCTGAATTTAGTACAGTAAGAACCGTTGACGATGTCGTTAACGCAGTCACTGAGCTATTGAAGGAAAGTTAATGCGCCAATTGCTGACTGGTCTGTCTGCAATTGTACTGTTTGCCTACCCCTTCGCCGTTTACTTCGGTATAGATAAATTTGGCTTGAACTTAGTTGGGGGCTTGTTAATTGCTGCGTTGCTTTTGCGTTTATTCGTCGCAAATAAGACCCCACTTAAAGAGTTTAAATTCCTAGCGCTCACCACGGGCGCAGTCGGTATTCTTCTTGTTGCGCTTGGCATGGTGTTTAAACAACACGGGTGGCTTAAGTTTTACCCTGTGGTTGTGAACGTATGCATGTTGTGCGTGTTCGCATTTAGTCTCAAACAGCCTCAATCGATCATTGAAAGGCTCGCGCGTTTACAAGAACCAGAACTACCGCCAAGCGGCGTTGCTTACACTCGCAAAGTGACAATGGTTTGGTGCGTTTTTTTTGTACTGAATGCCGTTTTTGCCCTCTATACCTGTTTCCTGCCAGTAAAAATATGGACGCTGTATAACGGTCTGATTAGCTACTTACTTGCTGGTAGCTTGTTCGCCGGAGAATGGATCGTGCGTCAATTTGTTCGAAAGGAACACTAATCGTATGAATACAACGTATTCGAGCTTTACCTCACTGGCGACCTTGTTCAGCACAAAGAGGTATGAGCAATCCCCTGTCTCTTACGATCGCGACACAGTTATCACTTGGGGTGATTTCCAGAAGCACGTCGCAACGCTTGCTCAGCAGTTAGAAACCCAGCCAACGCAAAACATTGCGTTGTGTTTTGGCAACAGCTACCTATTTGCCGTTGGCTTTTTTGCTTGTTGTCACGCAGGAAAATCCATTGTATTGCCTGGTAACTACCAACCAGAAGCACTCAAAGAACTCAGCGCGCACTACGATTTATTGTTGCATGATGCCGATGTCTCTGTTCCAGAACAGGTGAGTTCACTCCTAGTAAAAGCTCAATCATTGGTAGACATCACCTTGATTCACGAGCAACAGGTAGACCCCCCTTATGTTTGGCGTGAATTGAATCTGGCAAAAATACCAGTAACGCTATTTACTTCAGGTTCAAGCGGCAAACCAAAAGCCATTGCAAAAACGCTGAAACAGCTCGATATCGAAGTTGCTATTCTAGACAACCTGTGGGGCGACACGGTTGCCAACACGCGTGTTGAAAGCACCGTCTCTCATCAACACATTTACGGCTTGCTGTTTCGCGTATTGTGGCCTTTGTGTTCTGCACGTCCATTTTCAGCACGCAACCTCGAATTCCCTGAGCAAATTGTCCATCACGCTGATGCTGACACCATGCTAGTAAGCAGCCCTGCGTTACTAAAACGACTCAATGAAGAGCATAATCCGGTTGCGATTCGGTGCGTATTTTCTTCTGGTGGCCCCCTGCCAAACCAAGCCGCGCAACACAGCCAACTGTTGTTTGGGTCACTTCCTATTGAAGTTTTTGGCAGCACAGAAACCGGCGGCATCGCCTACCGTCAGCAACACGTAGCCAGCACTCCTTGGACGTTATTCCCTGGTGTTGAAGCCGAGCTTAACCATGAAAATTGTTTAAAGCTCCGCTCGCCACACATTGATGAAAACACTTGGTACCAAACTGCGGATGAATGCTATTTCCATGATAGTATTTCTTTTGAATTGCGTGGACGCACTGACCGAATCGTCAAAGTCGAAGAAAAGCGTATTTCCCTTGTCGAAGTGGAAAAACGTTTAGAGCAACTGCCGTGGGTTCAAGAAAGCGTGGTGATCCCAATGGAAGAATCTGGTCGCCTCACGTTAGTCTCGATCATCGTACTTAACGATAAAGGCAGCGATGTGCTTAATGAACTTGGTAAAGGCAAATTTTGGCTTGAGCTTCGCAAGGCACTGCGCAATTGGCTAGAACCGATCGCTATCCCGAGAAAATTCCGAGTGGTCGACGAAATTCCATTGAACAGCCAAGGCAAACGCCAAGTTGCTGAAATTGAAAAACTATTCCAATAAAGCTAGTAACATGGATAAAAGAAAACCAACCATTCAGAATATTGAAGTGAGTGACCACACCGCGGAGCTTTCGCTGCGTGTGGATGCTGACATCTTAGATTTCCAAGGTCATTTCAGTCACTTTCCTCTTTTACCCGGCGTCACTCAAATTGACTGGGCGTTGTTCTACGCCGTTCAATATTTGAACACTCCCAAGGTATTTAAAGGAATGGAAGTCATCAAATTTCAAGAGCCGATTCTGCCAAACGCCGACGTTTGTCTCTCACTCTCTTGGGACAATGAGCGCGAGAAATTGACCTTTAAGTACACATCGAAAAACGGTGAAACCTTGGTGACTCACTCTTCAGGCAAAATGAAACTGGGTGAGTCACGTGAGTGATTACCGTCCCTGCTTTTTAATTCCTTGCTACAACCACGGCAGCACAATTGCAGACGTGGTGGCATCGTTATCCTCTTTCGCTTTGCCAGTGCTGGTCGTGGACGACGGCAGCAATGAAGACACCAAACAAGCGCTTTCAGCGTTGAGTGAGCAAGGACTAATAAAACTGATTAGTTTGAGTGAAAACCAAGGCAAAGGTGGCGCGGTGATGGCTGGCCTACATCAAGCTCACCAACTTGGTTTTACGCACACCATTCAAATCGACGCAGACGGTCAACACGACCTAGAAGCACTACCCAAATTGCTCAGCGCCAGCGAAACAAAACCAGATAACCTGATTTCTGGCCAACCGATATACGACGAGAGCGTACCTAAAGCCCGTCTGTATGGTCGCTACGCTACGCACATTTGGGTGTGGATAGAAACCTTGTCACTGTCTATCAAAGACAGCATGTGCGGCTTCCGCGCCTACCCAGTGGTGAAAACGGTCGCCGTGTTGAACAAGTACAACATCGGCAAACGCATGGATTTTGATATCGAAATTCTGGTGCGAATGTACTGGGAAGGCGTCGATATTGATTTTGTTCCAACGCGCGTGATCTACCCTGAAGGTGGCATTTCCCACTTCGACGCATTGTGGGATAACGTCAAGATAAGCTGGATGCACACTCGCCTATTTTTTGGCATGTTGCCGCGCATTCCTTCGCTACTCGCCAGAAAGCGCCGTCATACAGACGACAGCAATGCCCACTGGTCGAAACGAAAAGAACAAGGCACGATTTTAGGCATCAAAACCTTGCTCGCGGTTTACCGCTTGTTCGGTAGAAAAGCGTTCGACCTGATTTTAAAGTTAGTCATGCGCTACTACCACTTCACGGGTAAATCTGCCCGCGAAGCGTCTGAGATTTACCTGCAAAACTTGCAGCGCTACGCAGCGCAGCAGAACATCGCACTACCAAAACAGTTGGACAGCTATCATCATCTGCTTTCTTTTGGGCGAACCATGCTCGACAAACTAGCAGCATGGCAAGGTGACTTTAATGTCGACAACCTAACCATTCACGGCCAGCATCATTTCAAAGAGATGGCGCAGAAAAAACAAGGCGTGCTCATTTTAGGCTCGCACCTTGGCAATATCGAACTCTGCCGCGCGCTTGGTCGTCGACACTCTCATGTCAAAATCAATGCCTTGGTATTTACCCAACACGCTGAACAATTTAATGCGGTAATGAAGGCGGTAAACCCAAATTCGGAACTGAATCTGATTCAAGTCAGCTCAATGGGACCAGACACCGCGATTCTGCTTCAACAAAAAATCGAGCAAGGCGAATGGGTGGTGATCGTTGGTGATCGCACATCTACCAGCAAAGAAAATCGTGTCGTTTGGGCAGATTTTCTTGGTAAACCTGCACCATTCCCGCAAGGCCCATTCATGCTTGCCTCGGTATTAAAAGCGCCGGTTTACCTACTCTTCGGTCTACGCGACGACGAAGCGAACACTCCGCATTTTAATGTGTACTTTGAACACTTTAGTGACCAAATCACGCTACCGCGCAAGGAGCGTCAGCAGGCACTAGAACACGTTGTTCAACAGTACGCACACAGATTAGAACACCACACACTGCAAGCGCCGTTACAGTGGTACAACTTTTTTAACTTCTGGACTTTAAGTAATCAGCCACATGACAAACAACAATAATCACAACATCACTTTTGGTGCCCAATCTTTAACCATCGAAGATGTCGTTGCCATTGCTCAAGGTGCAAAGGCAAACATGAACACCTCGCCAGAATTTACCGCGAAAATTGATCGTGGTGTGGCGTTTCTGGAACGATTACTGAAAGAAGAAGGCGTTATTTACGGCGTGACTACGGGTTACGGCGATTCATGTACTGTGGCGATTCCACCCGCTCTTGTGGATGAACTTCCGTTGCACCTTACGCGCTTCCATGGCTGTGGCTTAGGTCAAATCCTTTCTCATGAGCAAGCTCGCGCGGTGCTGGCAACCCGTTTATGTTCATTGTCGCAAGGCGTATCTGGCGTGTCTCACGATCTGTTGAACCAAATCGTTACGCTTATCAATCACGATATTGCGCCGCGTATTCCACAAGAAGGCTCGGTGGGCGCAAGCGGCGATTTAACGCCTCTGTCTTACCTAGCGGCGACCTTAATTGGCGAGCGTGAAGTGCTTTACAAAGGCGATGTGCGACCAACACAAGAAGTGTTTGCAGAGCTGGACATTGAGCCAATTCGCCTAAAACCAAAAGAAGGTTTGGCGTTAATGAACGGTACATCCGTGATGACTGCCCTCGCCTGTCTTGCCTACAAACGCGCAGAATACCTAGCTCAGCTATGCACCAAGATTACCGCGATGGTCTCTGTGGGTATGCAAGGTAATGACTTCCACTTTGATGAAGCGCTGTTTGCGGTAAAACCTCACCCAGGTCAACAGCAAGTTGCGGCTTGGCTGCGTGATGATCTTAATGCTGAACGTCCGCCACGCAATAGCGACCGACTGCAAGATCGCTACTCGCTGCGTTGCGCGCCACACGTAATTGGCATGGTGCAAGACTCACTGCCTTGGCTACGTCAATTGATCGAGAATGAACTAAATAGTGCCAACGACAATCCAATTATCGATGGCGACAACGAGCGCGTTCTGCACGGCGGTCACTTCTACGGTGGTCATATCGCAATGGCGATGGATACGTTGAAAGTGAACATTGCGAACTTAGCTGATTTGCTGGACCGTCAGATGGCGCAACTGATGGATTACAAGTTCAATAACGGCCTGCCGTTTAACTTAACCGGTGCAGAAGGCGAGCGAAAACCGATCAACCACGGCTTTAAAGCGGTTCAGATTGGTATCTCAGCTTGGACGGCAGAAGCGTTGAAAAACACCATGCCAGCGAGCGTTTTTTCTCGCTCAACCGAATGTCACAACCAAGACAAAGTGAGCATGGGCACCATTGCCGCTCGTGATTGCTTGCGCGTACTTGAGTTAACAGAGCAAGTTGCTGCGGCTTCACTGCTGGCAAGCGTTCAAGCGGTTGAGATTCGTCGCCGTCATAACGAATTGGACGAACACCACATGAGTCAGAGTTTGCGAGTCATTCGTGACGCCGTACTGAGCGAGTTTGAGTTTGTGATTGAAGATCGCCCGTTAGAACAAGATTTGCGTCATTTCATTGAACGCATTCAGCAACGTCATTGGCCACTCTACGCGGAGGTATAATGCAAGAGCAGGTTCTCTACCCATTAGAAGCGGAGGTGACAATGGTCACCTCATTCCAAGATGCTGACCCGATGGGCGTGATATATCACGGCAACTTCTTTCGGTATTTTGAAGAAGCGCGTCGTGTGCTGATGGAGAAGATCCAATACAGCTATCGCGATATGCAAGACTCTGGGTACATGTGGCCGATCATCGATACGCGCGTTAAATACGTGAAGGCGATTCCGTTTAATCACACCATTCGCATTACCGCGCAACTCACTGAGTGGGAAAACCGCTTGCGTGTGGATTACGTGATTTATGACGCCGAAACGAATCAACGTATGTGCAAAGCGCATACAACGCAAGTCGCCGTATCCATTGAAAAGCAAGAGATGTGCTTTGTTTCTCCAGCTGTTTTTTTAGATAAAGTAGAGCAATGGCACAACCATGGGAGCCTGAACTAATGCAAAAGTGGTTACTCTCTTTTTTGCTGATATTTTCTGTTCCAGCACTGGCCACACCGACTGCAAACGTAACGGATTTGGCATCGCTTCAACAGCAGTTGTCTCAGCATGAAATCGTACGCGGAGATTTTACGCAGCAGCGTCATCTGGAAATGTTCAGTCAACCTTTAACCTCTAAAGGTCAGTTCACACTGAGCAAAACACATGGCTTGTTGTGGCAACAAACAGAACCTTTCGCAGTCAATTTGGTATTGACGGAAAACAAACTTCGTCAGACTTTTTCCGACCAAGCTCCGAAAACGATCTCTGCACAAGAGAACCCAATGGCGTTCTACTTTAGCCATGTGTTTTTATCCGTGTTCCACGGGGATACTTCTGCACTGCAAGAACAATTCACACTCGATTTTTCAGTTGAGAACAATCAATGGCAGCTCGTTTTAGTGCCCAAGCAGTCGCCATTAAATGCGGTGTTTCAATCCATCACTCTTTCCGGTAAAACGCACATTGATCGCCTAACCCTACAAGAGCTGCGTGGCGATAAGACCGAAATCACGTTTACGAACCAGACCTCTCTACCTCAGGAACTCACGGATGCCGAAGACGCTCAATTCCGTTTCTAAACTCAGTCTCGGCACTCACACCTTTGCTCTGGTTTGGCTCAATCTCGTTGTTTTAGCGGGCGCGTTGCTACTCAAACAATGGGTTTGGAGTGCAGAATCTCCGATTGAGACCAACATTTTAAAACTGCTGCCGAAGAACCAACAAAACCCGGTGGCTGAGCAAGCCTTTGAGTCGGTCTCGGCAAGTATGAGCGACAAAGTCATTTTCGTGATCACAGCGCCGGACAAAAATGCCCTTTTTGCAGCGGCCGCTGAATTTGATAAGGGGTTACGCCAAAGTAATCATTTTCGCGATGTGGTAGGAAAAATCTCACCTCAAGAACAGCAAGCTTGGGCGAGTTACTACTTTAAGCACCGCTTCCAATTGCTGACGCCTGAACAACGAGAGCGTTTAAGCCAAAATCCAGAACAGCAAGTGCAGCATGTGATTCAGTCTCTGTACAACCCGTTTTCTGGGGTGACTGGGCAAGAGTTACAAAATGATCCTTTCTTGCTATTTCGTGATTATTTAAGCCAAGTTACCCAGCAATCGTCCTCTTTCCGATTGGATAACGGCTATCTGTCCGTCGAAAAAGACGGTGCTCAATACTTGCTTATTACTGCCGAACTAAAAGACTCGCCTTATAGCCTAACGGGGCAGCTTGCAGTCCCTGATATTCAAGCGCTAGAACAAAGCGTCGCGCAGAAATATGGCGCTGAAGTCGCACATACTGGCGTTCTATTTTACGCCGACTTTGGTACGCAAAGTGCCAAATCGGAGATCAGTACCATCGGTGTGTTCTCTCTGCTCGGTATCATTGCATTGCTCGTGTTGGTCTTTCGTAGTGTGATGCCACTGTCTCTGGCACTGCTTTCCATCACCATTGGTTTGCTCGTTGCTTTGTCCGTTACGACGTGGATTTTTGGAAAAGTCCATCTGTTCAGCTTAGTGTTTGGCGCAAGTTTAATCGGCGTGTCTATCGACTACGCATTCCACTACCTAACCGAACGTCTTGCGGCGGGAAATGAATGGGATAGCGAGCAAGGGTTAAAGCATATTTTCATAGCTATCACACTTGGCTTAATCACCAGTTTGATCGGCTATTCGGGCATGTTAGTGGCACCGTTTCCTGGTTTGCAGCAGCTTGCGCTGTTTTCATCCATTGGTCTGATTGCCGCTTACATCACAGTGGTAGCTTGGTATCCGATACTGGCTCGTAACCCATCGCGCTCCATTTCGAATTTACCGGGACAATCACTGTTGGCGAAATGGTTAATGCTTTGGAATCAACCTCGAATTAAAGTCGGATTACCGATGTTATGTGTGGTTGCGAGTGGCTTTTTCTTGCTGCAATTGAACTACGATGACGACATTCGTCTGCTGCAAACGATGCCGAAGGATCTCAAGCAACAAGAAACCTTGATTACGACGCTCAGTGGCATGCAATCTTCACAACAAATGTTGGTCGTTACCGCCGACGATGACGAAAACCTAATGAAAAAGCTGGAGTCTTTGACGCCAACTTTAGAAGCGTGGAAAGCAGACAGCACCATCGAAAGCTACCAGAGTCTGAGCCGCTACTTGAGCTCAGTTGAACGTCAGCAACAAGACTATCAATTGATTCACGACCTTTACGCGACACAATCCAGCCCACTTGCTTCCGGACTGGGCTTAAGTAAAAAGCCGAAAATGGACGCCGACTTTATCCCTGTCACGGTTGAGCAGTACTTGCAAAACCCGGTATCTGCACCTGTGCGTTTTCTCCATTTGGGTAAGATCAAAGGAAAATCGGCAACGGTAGTGGTGCTAAACCAATTGCAAGACTCCGCCGTTGTTAAGTCGTTTGCCAAATCGCAGTCTGATATTGTCTACCTAAACAAAGCAGAAGAAATTTCCGCCCTATTTGGTGAATACCGAATCAAAATCATGGAGCTGTTGGCAGCCGCCAGTACTGTGATCTTTCTGGTGTTAATCAAGCGGTACGGTCTGCAACACAGTTGGCGAGTTTTACTGCCATCATTGATTGCTTGCGCCTGCGGTCTGGCAACTGCTGTCGCGATGGGAACAACATTAAACCTGTTCAACTTGCTTGGCTTGGTGCTCATTCTTGGTATCGGAATCGATTACACTCTGTTCTTTGCCGAGAAAGCCCGCAGCGTAAGCACACTATTGGCGATCACCCTTTCGGCAATAACCACTGTGCTGTCATTTGGGTTGCTGTCACTAAGCCAAACTCACGCAATTCACAGTTTCGGCATTACGGTGTTAAGTGGTATTTTTGTCGCTTGGCTACTCTCTCCGATTGCGATTAAAACAGAGGAAACGACGCCATGATTTTTAACCATGCTTTTCGCTGCGCGACGTTAATCGTACTGAGTCTGTTTTTAAGTGCATGCAGCTTGGTACCTCACCAATCGACACCTCAAGTCGATATTGCTGAGAACACCCAAGTTAACTTACCGACTCCAGCCAGCTTGGGCTATCAGTTGACGGCCAGCCAATTGATTACGGCCTCTTGGGTAATTGACGGCAAACCCACATCTGAGCAACTTCCGGTGCAACTGCAAGTGACTAGCAACGAAGTGGTACTGGCAGGCTTCTCATCTTGGGGGACGCGAGTGCTCTCGTTGTCTTACGATGGAGAACAAATCCAAACCGAAGTACTCAACGGTTTGCAAGGTACGCTACCGCAGCCAGAACAGGTATTATTTAACCTGATGATCACGCTCTGGCCGAGTTCCGCTTGGGAAGGATCGTTAAATGAGGTAAGGTGGCAAATGATTGATAAAAATAATTCTCGCGCCATCTTTGATAGCGACGGTGAAAAGATCATTGAGATTCAATACAGTTCTTCTAACAAATTAGAGGGTAAGATTGATTTTCACCACCTCAAGCATCAGTTTTCAATTTCTATTCAGACACTGCAACATCAGATTAATTAAGAACAATTTAGAACAACAATATGCCTAATCGCTCTCCTCAACCTTTGTATATTCAGGCCTGTGGTTTCCACTCCGCAATGGGACAAGATGACACCATCATCCACCAGTGTTTATCGGGAGCGAAACCATCCAACATGGTGGTTGACCAAGACATTTTGAATTCAGGCCGACAAACAGTAATCGGTCGAATTGCACAGCCGTTACCGCAATTACCACCAGCTTTCAGCCGGTTTGATACAAGAAACAACCGCCTCGCACTTTCGGCTTTGCAGCAAATCGAAAGCGACGTGCATGACGCCATTGCTGAATATGGCCGTGACCGTATCGCGGTCGTGATCGGCACCAGCACATCTGGCATTTCAGATGGCGAAATCGCGTTTGGAGAGAAGCTGGCAAACGGCGAGTTTCCTGCCGACTACCATTACACCAAACAAGAGCTTGGCAACTGCAGCGATTTTATTGCCGCCTACTTTGATTTAAGCGGGCCACATTACTCAGTTTCAACCGCCTGTTCTTCTAGTGGTCGTGTTTTTTTAACCGCGCAACGCCTGATTCGCTCTGGTATTGTTGATGCGGTCATTGTGGGTGGCGTGGATACCATTTGTCGCCTAACGCTAAACGGCTTTAACGGTTTAGAAGCCCTATCCGATACTCTTTGTAAACCGTTTGACCAACATCGCAACGGCATTAATATCGGTGAAGCCGCAGCATTAATGTTGCTAAGCAAAACACCCGCGCCCGTTGCTCTTCTCGGAGCTGGCGATAGCTCAGACGCGCACCACATTTCCGCACCACATCCAGAAGGGTTAGGCGCAGAAGAAGCGATGAAAAAAGCGTTGGCCAATGCAGGACTAACAGCACAAGACATTGGTTACATCAACGCGCATGGCA
>JABXIW010000054.1 GCA_013372875.1 Gammaproteobacteria bacterium
AGCGATTTATACTTTTCGCGTAAGTTATTACGGATCTTAATCGCCGCAATATTCAATAGAATAATAATTAATACTAATAATAAGGCTGTGGCATAAACCAATGGTCGCGCAGCCTCAACATTAGGGCTTTGGAAGCCTACATCATAAATATGGAAACCAAGATGCATAAACTTACGTTCAAGATGCAAGAAAGGCGCGTTGGCATCCAAGGGTAAAGTTGGCGCTAATTTCACCACGCCGACTAACATCAAAGGTGCAACCTCACCAGCGGCGCGAGCAACCGCCAAAATTAAGCCAGTCATCATGGCTGGTGATGCCATTGGCAATACGGTTTTCCAAAGAGTTTCAAATTTGGTGGCGCCTAAAGCCAAACTGCCCTCGCGAATAGATTTAGGAATTCGCGCCAAGCCTTCTTCAGTGGAAACAATCACTACCGGCAAGGTCAATAGCGCCAAAGTTAATGATGCCCAAATCAAACCTGGGGTACCAAACATCGGTGATGGTTTGACTTCTGGGTAGAATAAATCATCTATCGAGCCACCCAAAAAATACACAAAGAATCCTAAACCAAATACGCCATATACAATCGATGGAACACCCGCCAAGTTATTTACCGCGATACGAATGGTGCGGGTCAACGGGCCTTGTTTGGCGTATTCGCGCATATATACCGCCGCGATAACACCTAATGGCGTCACTACAATCGACATCAACAAGACCATTAAAACCGTTCCAAAAATGGCTGGAAATACCCCGCCCTCAGTGTTGGCTTCTCTTGGCTCATCGAAAATAAACTCACCCAGTTTTGAGAAGTAGTGGCCTATTTTCGAGAAGAAGCCCATTGCATTCGGCTGGAATGAACGCACCATCATCTCAGCATTAACCGACTTAGTTTGACCGCCTACTAACTCAAACTGAGCAGAGTCTCTTTTTATTTGTGCATAGAGTTCCTGCAAGCCTGCCTGATAATCCAAGAATTGCTGATTTAATTCAGCTCGCTGCTTATCCAAATCCGCAAGCGCTGCTGGTGTTAACTCATCGTCTAGCTCCAAGCGACGCTGCTCTAAACGCAACTGCTCCAAATCATAGTTAATGCTACCGATCTCATCGGCTTCGATTTCTCGAATTTGATGATGTAAATCATTGGCTCGTTCAATAATCGCTGCTAAATTTTCAGCTGTGGGCTCAACGCTTTGGCCATCCATTTGCACCGACTTAATAAAGCCATAGAGGTTGCCCCATTCGCGACGCTCAAGCACCACCACATTTTCATCAAGCATAGTGTCTTGCACATCTTTTAGATCCAACCAACGAAAATCAATGCCATATTGATCGCGGTTACCGGTTTTGATCAAGTACTGCTCGCGCTCAACACCGTTTTGAATATCTTCTTCGTGGCTATGAATTTCGCCCATCACCAGCTCAGTTTGACCTTCATTTAACATGCTAAAAGTTTTGACATCCGCAGGCCAAAAGTGGCTTAAACCACGCACCGCAATCAATAGCAACAAGCCCACCACCATAATGATGGAAATACTGATGGCACCTGCGTTTAACCAAACCCAGTGTTGGCCGCCTTGGAAGAAATTTTTATTTGAACTCATCTCGTTACTCTCCTAAAAAATTCGACCTTAAAGCGAACCGTATTTTGTACGCAGACGCTGGCGAACCACTTCCGCGATAGTGTTGAACACAAAGGTAAACAGGAATAATACAAAAGCTGCCAAGAACAAGACGCGATAGTGCGACGAGCCCACTTCTGACTCTGGCATCTCAACTGCAATATTGGCTGAAAGTGTACGCATCCCCTCGAAAATATTCATATCCATAATCGGCGTATTACCTGTAGCCATTAATACGATCATGGTTTCACCCACCGCACGACCAAGACCAATCATCAAGGCTGAGAAAATACCAGGACTGGCGGTTGGTAAGACTACTCGAACCATGGTTTGCCAAGGACTTGCGCCCAAAGCTAATGAACCATTGGTTAAGTGTTTTGGCACACTGAATACGGCATCTTCGGTAATCGAAAAAATAGTCGGAATCACCGCAAAGCCCATAGCAATACCAACCACTAAGGAGTTTCGTTGATCGTAATTAATGCCAACGGAGTTTAACCATGCTGGCATATTGCCATCAAACATGACAGCCTCTAACGGCTCACCCAACCAGAAAGCAAAGATGGTGCCGATAATAATCACGGGGATTAATAAAGCCGCTTGCCAACCATCAGGGATACGATTTTTAATTGCGCCAGGCGCATTGTGCCAAGCAAAACCAAAAGCGACCGTTAATATGGGCAGCAGTATCAAGATCAATAAAATGCCCATCAGATTTTCTTCCACCATCGGCGCTAACCAAAGGCCTGCTAAGAAGCCCAAAATTACCGTTGGCAGGGCTTCCATGATTTCGACCGTCGGCTTTACCATGCCGCGCATTTTGGGCGACATAAAGTATGCGGTAAAAATCGCACCAAAAATGGCTAATGGCACCGCAAACAACATGGCGTAGAAAGCTGCTTTTAAAGTACCGAAACTTAATGGGACTAATGAAAATTTAGATTCAAAATCATTGGTCGAAGCAGATGATTGCCAAGTAAATGAAGGTTCTTCGTAGCTTTCGTACCAAACATGATTCCATAAAGCAGACCAAGAAATCTCAGGGTGTTCGTTTTCCACATCAAATAGATCGGTCGTACCATTTTCACCAATCACCAGCAGTTTATTGCTGCGCGAATTAATCGCCAATGCAGCCACAGGCTTAGCAAAATTCACCGTTTCTAAATGGCGCTCAGAAGTGGTATAGAAAACTCCGACTTGACCTTGGGCATCCGCAGCAATAAAACCTTTGCGACGCGCTTCGGTAACAATGTTGGTAACGGCGCTGTCCGCCAATTTGAAATCGCGAATTTTGGTTAGAATAAAATCGTTGTTTTGCTCACGGACTGGGAACCATTGATGAATCTTACCTTGGCTATCACCAATCAATAACGAGGTTTGCCCCAACAAAAATACTGCTTCAGAAATGCTAACGCCTTCATCGACCAACATTTTTTGCTCAGTTTGTTGCCAACCATTACGCCAGCGATAAATGCCCGCTTGGCCATTTTCAGCAATTAAATACAACCAATCAGGCCCAGCAGTTGCCAACATATATTTGGCATCAAAATTCACATCGAACGAATCATCATTATCTTCTTCAAGGCTAAAACCATCACCAAACATTGACTCCTCAACGGTATATAACTTGCTCACCAGTTGATTATCTTCGGTAATGGCAGTGATCAATAAACCATCTTCCCAGCGCTTGCCATTGATCAATTTAATTGGGCTATCCGCTAACTCAAAGGCCTCTTCGCCAAAAGGATATTCCAAGCTGGCAGTGATTTTGCGTTTATCATTGGGATAAGTGATTTGGTATTTTTGCGACACCAACTTAAAGCTGCCATCAGCAAAGCCTACCGCCAATAAGCCTTTCAAATCCATCGCGCTATAGGTAGTCATCGCGCTATCCGAGGCTAAAACTTCTTCCGATATGACTTCTTGCGTCTGCAAATCAACAAATTGCATCTGCCCCGCTTGGTTTAAGCTAAAGGCGATTTCGCCATATTCTTCAACGCCAAGATATTCAACTTGCGACTGACTCCATTGAAACTCTTGATTTAGCTCTACTTGCGCAGGTTTAAAGATGGGCAGAACCACCCATAATAGATAGAAACAGATCAAAACCACCGCAGCGATAACCGATAGGCCACCCATTGCGATACCATACTTTGCTAGCAAGTCTTTGATTTTACGACGTTTATGCTTACCACTATACGTCTGCTCATCAAGTAGCTTGCGAGTCTTATCTTTAATTGACGTTTCCATAGATTAGGAAAAACTCACCTGAAATTAGCTAATTGCGTGCGATTATAGCGAGCGAATGTGACACTTATATGAAACCAGCGTCATACGTAAGCAACAAATGTGACAATCAATAGCTTATTAATTAAACAATCGTGATTTTGTAAAAAGTTCGATAATTTCTTAGATTTTCATACTTCTTTAGCCATTCTGTCATTGAAATGTCACATTTAGGCCTTACAATGCCCGCCGTCTATTAAATAAAACCCTCTTTTTGGAGATGACAATGAAATTAAAATTATTAGCAGTAGCTGTTGCAGCTGCAATCACAACACCAGCAGCTTTTGCTGAAACTGAAGTTTCTACTAAAGCCGGCTCTGGCATGACAGTTAAAACTGGCGATACTTCAATCAACATCGGTGGCCGTATTCAGCTTGACGCTGACTGGTTCGATGGCGACGCTTACTCTGGTAGCGACGACTCAGGTTCTGATACAGAAGTACGCCGCGCTCGTTTATTTGCTAAAGGCAAAATCGGCAAAAACTGGGAAGCTAAAATTCGTGCCAACTTCAAGAGTGGCAAAACGGATGTTGACGAAGCATGGGTTAAATTTAAAGGTTGGGACTTTGCTGACTTAACAATCGGTACTCACAAAGCTAACTTTGGTTTAGAGCAACAAACTTCTTCTAAAGATATCACTGCTATCGAGCGCACCATGGCAACCAATGCTTTTGCTATTGGTAACGAAATGGGTATTGCTTTAGGTAAAGGCAACAACGATTACACTTGGGGCGTAGGCGTTTATGACTTAGGTGACGAAGGTGATCACGTAGCTACAGGTATCACTGGCCGTTTAACTTTCTCTCCAATCAACACTAAAGAAGAAGTTTTACACCTAGGTGTAGGCTTTAATAAACAGCGCGTAGAAGGCGATGAGTGGGGAGTTAGCGAGCGATTAGAAGTACATACTGCTGACTATAAGTTCAAAACCGATTTCGCTACTCAATCTGTTGAAATCTTCAATGTTGAAGCCGCTTATGCTATTGGATCTTTCCACGCTCAAGCTGAGTATTTCGACGCATCAACTGACAATGGCGATGCTTCAGGCTACTACGCGCAACTAGGCTATATCTTAACCGGTGAATCTCGTCCATACAGCAAAGGGAAATTCAAGCGCGTTAAGCCAAAAGGTAAAGACGGCGCATGGGAGTTAATGTACAGATATAGCACACTAGACACTACAAATGGTTTAGTATTCGGCGATGAAGCTAAGGCTCACACTTTCGGTGTTAACTATTATGCTAATAACGCTATCCGCGTTGGCCTTAACTACGTGACTTCAGACGTAAAGCGCGCTGATTTAGATGGCGACGCTATCGCAGTACGCGTACAGTACGTATTCTAATTTGATTTAGAATCACGTTACTTTAAAAAGGCGCTCATTGAGCG
>JABXIW010000147.1 GCA_013372875.1 Gammaproteobacteria bacterium
AAGCAAAAGATCTGGGTCATTTGGATTGTTTTTAACCACATCGTCAGCGATATCGAGTCTCTGCTGTCTCGAAGCTTGAGAGGCGAGAATCGCATGTGCTTGCTCTTCACTTACGTTGTCGCGTTTAACGGTGCGAGAAATTTGAGTTTCAGGTTCTACATCTACAACGAGGACACGATCGCACAAACTATCGAGGTTGTTTTCAACGAGTAATGGCACGACCAATAACGCATAATCCGACGTGACCTGTTGAAGGTCTTCTATCATTTTTTCTCGAATGATCGGATGTAACAATGCATTGAGCCAAACTTTTTCTTCTGGATTAGAAAAGATTTTTTCGCGTAACTTGGCACGATCTAAGGTGTTGTCGTCATGCGTAATGTCTTGACCAAAATGTTGAATGATTGCATTTAACCCGGGAGTTCCAGGTTCGACGACTTCTCGTGCGACAATGTCTGCATCGACAATATCAATTTTAAACTGCTGCTTGAACAGATTCGCTACGGTAGTTTTACCGCTGGCGATACCACCCGTTAAGCCTATTACCAAAGCCATTTACACCCCTAAAATTGACGTGAAGTACCAACTTAGAATTTGATCGCCCCAGATTAAGCTTACCCATCCTGCAATCGCTAAATATGGGCCGAAAGGGAAAGCTCTCTCTATACCTTGTTTTTGTAGTCGTAACTGAACGAGCCCGAATATCACACCGACGACGGAAGAAAGTAGGATGATCATTGGTAATGATTGCCATCCTAGCCAAGCGCCAAGGGCAGCCAGCAATTTAAAATCACCGTAACCCATGCCTTCTTTACCAGTAAGCAGTTTGAACCCCCAATATACTAACCAAAGACACAAATAACCGGCAATCGCACCAATTACGGCGTCTTGTAGACTAACAGGGCTTATTTCTGTTAATGCTAACGCAATGCCAGCCCAAGTTAATGGTAATGTTAATTGGTCTGGTAGCAGCATAGTATCGAGATCGATAAACGTCGCGGCTATTAAGGCAAATGTGAAAAAGATTAACGCAACTGTAAAGTAGCTAAAGCCGAAATGATAAGCCACAAAACCAGCGCACGCTGCAGTGAGTAATTCTATCAGCGGATAGCGAGGACTAATTGCGGTATGACAATGATGGCATTTTCCTTTTAACAGTAGCCAGCTGATTACAGGAATATTGTCTCGAATACGAATTGGCGTCGCGCAGTTTTGGCACGAAGAGCGAGGCACGCTTAATGTCAAAACTTCTTGAGGTGGCTTAATCTTATATTCAGGGAATGATTCGGCGCATTCACGGCGCCATTCTAATTCCATGATTTTAGGTAGCCGATAAATGACTACATTAAGAAAACTACCCACAATTAAACCGAAGATACTGGCAAACACCACGAATAGCCAAGGGTAGTACTGCAACACTTCCATATTTGTCTCTTGAGCGATAAGTCAAATCAGCAACATGCTGTTTTGAAGGGATTAACGGCTCATTCTAGCCCAATACACTCATTAAGTTAAAGATTGGCAAGTACATTGCTGTGACCAAGCCACCGACAACGATACCTAAAAAAACGATAATCAATGGCTCTAAGATTTTACTGAGGTTATCGACGGTGTTGTCCACTTCAAACTCGTAAATTGTGGCGACTTTATTGAGCATGTCATCAAGTCGGCCGGATTCTTCGCCGATCATAACCATTTGCAGCACCAACTCAGGGAACACGTTGCAATTGCGCATTGCAACATACATCGGCATTCCTGCTGCGGTATCTCGATAAACCTCTTCGATAGCCAATTGATAATGCATATTTCCGGACGTTTTCGATGTGGTTTTTAAACTGGTTAGAATCGGAATGCCCGCCGTAAAGCTTGTAGCGAGGGTTCGACTAAATTTTGCGATAGCGGCTTTCGATAAAACCGCTCCAAGGACTGGAAACTTAAGTACAGATCGGTTGAGCATTAAACGAAAAGAATCTGAACGCTTAGAGAGTACTCTCGCGGAGATAAATACACTGATGGAGCCAAGTGCGATAAATGGGCTCCAGTTTTGTGTCCAAGCGGAAAGATCTAAGACTTGCCTTGTAAACCATGGCAATTCAGCGCCAAAGCCAACAAACATTTTTTCAAACTCGGGAATGACCTTGGTTAGCATGATAAACGATACTCCCAGTGCAACTAGAATAACCATGGCTGGATATATTAGAGCCTTGATCACTTTGGCTCTAAGCTGCTCATTTTTTTCCCTGTAGGTAGCTAAGCGTTCGAACACTTCGGCTAAGTTGCCCGATTGTTCTCCTGTCGCAATCAGGTCGGTATATAGCGGGTCAAAATGGTTGCTGGCGGTACGCATCGCTTTGGACATCGGCGTACCCGCTTCAACAGCCCGAGTTACACTCATCAAAATGGATTTCATTTCCGCTTTTTTGTGGTTATCAGAGACCAATTTCAATGCTTGTACTAGCGGCACACCGGTTACTAGCATCGTTGAGATTTGACGAGTGAAAACCGTGATGTCTTTTCCTTTTACGCGATGGCTAAGTTTGGTCAAAAAAGAGATGCTGCTTTTCTTTAGCTTTTTGATTTTGATGTGCTGGGCATCTAAGCGCTCTCGTACTTCGATTTCGCTCATTGCCAGAGTTTGACCAGAGGTCTTTTTCCCTGAGCTGTTGACGCCTTTCCAACGGAAGTTCTTTAATTGTGGTGTCGTAGTTTTCATAGGGGTAACTGCTGATTAAAGGATTAGAAATAGAGCACGCGTTGTAACTCACTAAAGCTTGTGATGCCTTGTTTGAGTTTTTCTATTCCGGACATTTGCAAGGTGCTCATGCCGTTCGCAATGGCAAGCTTTTCCAGTTCATGTACCGAGGCTCCTTTAATAAGAGCTTCGGATAGAGATTCATCAAAGCGCATGACTTCATAGATACCCGTTCGGCCAGAATAACCATGGGTGCATTCGTTGCAACCATCTGGATTGGCTCTAAAAATTTTGTCAGTTGTTTGAATGCCGAGGTGCTGAAGTTGAACGGTATGCTCTTGCGGTTGTTTACAATATGGACAAAGTTTGCGAGCTAGGCGTTGGGCAATAATCAAGCTAAGCGAAGAGGCGAGGTTAAAACTTTCTACGCCCATGTTTGATAAACGAATGATGGTTTCAGCTGCAGAGTTGGTATGCAAAGTAGAAAGCACTAAGTGACCGGTTTGAGACGCCTTGATGGCGATTTCCGCAGTATCTAGGTCTCGAATCTCACCCACCATGACCACATCGGGATCTTGACGCAGAAAAGAACGTAGTGCTTCTGCAAAGCCAAAACCAATCTTAGGTTGGACTTGAACTTGGTTAATGCCCGATAAGTTAATTTCTACTGGGTCTTCTGCCGTGGAGATGTTGATCTCTGGTTTATTGAGAATATTTAGCCCAGTGTACAACGAAACGGTTTTGCCGCTTCCTGTTGGACCTGTCATCAGAATCATACCTTGTGGACGACGCAGAGCCTCTAAATACAGCTGTTTTTGTTGCTCACTATAACCAAGCTTGTCGATATCCAGTGATGCGGAGCTGCTATCGAGCAGTCGTAGTACGATCTTCTCTCCAAACAAGGTAGGTAGCGTAGATACCCGCATATCAATCGCGGTGTCTTGATTCAGTTTGAGTTTAATTCGCCCATCTTGTGGTAAACGTCGCTCTGCAATATCAAGTTTAGAGAGAATTTTGATACGAGCTGATAAGCGACGACTCAAGTGATTTGGCGGTTGCTGAGTTTCGATCAAAATGCCATCGCAACGTAGACGAACTCGGTACATCTTTTCATAAGGCTCAAAGTGGATATCGGATGCGCCTTTACGCACCGCGTCCAACAGAATTTGGTTGATGTAGCGGCTAACGGGCGACTCGTCTTGGCTCAAGTCTTCGATATTGTCGATTTCATCTGCACCGACATCCACCAGACTCGCTAGCTCTTCTTGGTTGATCTCTTTGAGTTGGGAGCGTTCCTGACCGATGGCTCGCCCGTACAAGCGTCGAATTGCTGCACTGAGTTGACGAAAATCCGCCAACACCAATTCAACCTGTAAACCAGTGGCAAAGCGGAAATCATCTTCAGCTTGTTGATTGGTGGGGTCGGCAACCGCTAATAATAAAGTTGAAGGAGTACGGTGGAGTGGGAGTGCATTATGTCGTGTGATTAATTCACGTAGGCCGAGCTGTTGGCAAAGCGAAGCATATTCATATTGAGATAACTCGGGCTGACTCAAACCAAAGAGAGAGCTTAAGTGCTCAGCGAGTTCGCTTGATGTAAATAATCCAGAACTAAGTAAAGCTTCCGGCATCGAAATGCCAGAAGCTTTAACTTGCTCAAGTAACGATTCTTCTTGGGGAAAAGTCAGTAACCCGTTTTGACGAAGAATGGTTGAGAGGTTGGTTTGCATTAATATGTAGCAGTACAGCTATTTGGTCGAGAGTCTGTTGGGACGTTCTTTGTTGCACAAGTCCAACCTGTATCATTATCTTTGGAGTATTGAACTGAAGCTGTTTTACCTTTTAGTGAGCCTTCAACGAAAGCAAAAGTAGCAGTACCGCCACTAGTACCTACAGGAGCTAGAGTAATAGTACCGATTGCGTTCATCGTTGATGTACCTCCAACTAAATTGGCGTTATTTGGAAAGGTTCCTCCATTCTCCTGTTGGTACATATCAATATTTGTCAATAAGCCGCGCACTGTCGCTGATGCTGAAGCTACCTCAGTTTTTTGTACATAGTTTTGATATGCTGGAATTGCTACAGCAGCCAATACACCGATAATCGCCACTACAATCATCAACTCAATAAGAGTAAAACCCTGTTGTTTTTTCTGTTTACTGTGTTTCATTTTCTTTCCTTCTTAATGAAATAAATAATGCCCTTGCATTAGCGAAGGATTATGGAGACTTCATAAAGGTTGAAAATGGGGAAGAGATGGGGTCTCGAGTGAGGTAAAACTCTTTGGTAGAAAGTTGCATATCGTATGCAGAGTTTTGCGAGTAGTGCTATTTTTTTAGTGGATAAAAAGAAAGGGCCTAGTGGCCCATTTTTAATGATGAGTTACTCACAACTTACTGAGTTAGTTGAAGTAATTGAAAATTATTGCTTTTATTATTTGAAGCGCATCGAAAGATC
>JABXIW010000087.1 GCA_013372875.1 Gammaproteobacteria bacterium
ATCGCGTGCCAAAAACGGAGCTGATTGCGGCAAAGGGAACTTTAGCTAATAAGCAATCTGCGCGCTTGTTACAACTGCAACCGTTCTCTGATGTTTTTCGTGTTGACCGCGTTCGATATTTGGAAGACAGACCTGTTGTGTATGTGACCAACTATATTCGTCCAGAGATCTTCCCCAATTTATTGAGCTTTGATTTGACCAACTCGCTGACCGACATTTATCGCGAGCACTTCGGTGTGGTGTATCAGAAGACGCGTTACCGTATTTCCACCAGTACATTGCTTGGTGAAGTCGCGCAAGCATTGCGAGCAACATCGGGCACTCCGGCAATGGTTGTTGAACGCACTAACTATAACCAACATGGCGAGTTGATCGACTGCGATATTGAATACTGGCGTCACGATGCCATCAGTATTGAGTCGGTGGCAGAGCTCAATCACTAACGTTCGCATTTTCATATTCAAAGGCTCCATCTCGGAGCCTTTGTTTTATCTGAACAGGAAAACAAATGGATTTCTTGGCAATCGCACTCGTTGTATTTTCTGCGGTTTTGCATGCTGGTTGGAATATCTTGGGTAAAAACCATTCCGGATCAGGCGTGGCATTCACGATGGCTGCAAGCCTGTCTGCTTGTGGAGTGCTTACCCCATATCTGATTTGGTATTTAACCACGCTCGGTTGGACTTCGTTGCCAGTTGAGTTTTGGGGAATGCTGGCTTTTAGTGGAATAGCGCAAATTGTGTATCTCGTCGGTTTGATCATGGCGTATAAACATGCCGATGTTGGTGTGATTTACCCAATTGCACGTGCTTTGCCGGTCATGATGGTGGGAGGGTTCAGTGTTGCACTCGGCCATGCGCTTTCATCTCAACAGTGGCTTGGTTTCGTGTTGATCACCTTTGGCTGCATTTTGGTGCCCTTGACTCATGTTCGCCAAGTTTCTTTGGTGGCGTATCTAAATGTAGGCGTGTTTTGGGCGTTGATCGCAGCAATTGGCACGACAGGTTACTCTGTGGTGGACAAAGAGGCGTTAACACTACTGACTCAACAAGCATCAACTATTTTCAACGATCAATACAGCGCGATCTTCTATCTTGGTGCGCAGTTTTGGGCGATGGGTTTACCCGTTTTACTTTGGTGTCTGATCACCGGAAATGATCAAGAGTTGCAAGCGGCTTGGCGAATCCGAAAAAGTGCAAGTATGGCTGGCATTATGATGGCATCGACTTATGGATTGGTTCTGTTTGCGATGACGATGACAGACAACGTGAGCTTAGTTGTCGCGCTGCGCCAGATCAGTATTGTATTTGGCTTACTGATGGGCATTTGGTTACTTGCGGAAAAATGGTATCTCACCCGAGGTATCGGTGTGGCTTTCATCCTTGCAGGCATTGTGTTGTCTTTAGAAGGTGCTTGAAGCACATAAACTAAAAGGCACCGGAAGTTCAAACGGACTCCAGGTGCCTTAGAAAAGAGGGATGAGTTAGAAACGCATTTGTGCGCCAAACATCACGCCTCCAGAATCAAAATCGCTGTTTTTGGCGTAATTGTATTCTAAGTTCAAACCAAAGTGTTTATAGCCCCAAGCGACACCTGCTGCGGCTTCTCCGCCAAGGCTAGACTCGTCATATTCTTTATTCTGGCCATTGTTTTTAAGCGTGTAACTTAATGTGTAGTAAGTGATACCGCCTTTACCGTAAAGCTCGAAACCAGCACCCAAAGGGTAGCTTACGTAACCGCTGATTCGCGGACCGCCATAACTCACGTCGGTGATTTCTGATATTGGGCTAATGAGTACAGAACCAATGCCGTTAAACGCGCCTTTGTAACCTGCTTCAAGGCCGAAGTTTTGGTCGAACATGTAACGGTAATACACATCCCCTAAGAACATGTCACCGTCATCATGGCCATTATTGACGTCGTAACTGACGTCACCATAGCCTAAATTCGCCCCCACAATGTGTTTGGTTGGCTCGGCATGAGCGGTGACAGAAAGTGCAGACAACAAGCATGCTACGGCGTATTTGTAAGACATAAGGACTCCGAATAGTAAACTAATAAACAAGATGTTGCGTGATACGCTGGATTAACGCAGACGCGTCGCAAACTCGGCTTTGGTGTTGTCTAGCCACTCATAACGACGGCGGTACATCGAGCGTTTAGAGCGAGACATTCCCTCAGTATCGCGGCGCGTATCATTCACTTTTAATGCGTAGAAATGGCGGTTGTATTCAATGCCCCCCAACTCTTGCCATAGTGCGTCGTAGTTAGTTTTGATGCGTCCTTTACTGTAACGTCGTGCTGCGTATGTGTGAGATTGCGTTTTTACGGCGAGTATGGTGTTTACTTCCCAGACTTGAGCGATGAGTGTTAGCAAACTCACCATCAAGCTTTTTGGTCGCTGACCGTACAGTTTTCGAGTCAGTTTTTTGATTTTTGCGTTGTTTTCTTCACTGCTTCGAGGTCCTTGTAGGCCTCCTATCATAATGCAGCGCCCAGTGTCTACATGACCAACGGTAAACGAAAGTGTGTAGAAGTTGCCGTCTTCAGCGCTGTGCAGCACAAGACTCATGTCGCCTTCTTTTTGGTAACGTGCTTCGTAAACCAATCGAACCGAGTACTCGATGTCATCGATTTCAAATGAGGTCAGCGTTAAGCCTTTTGAATCGGTGTAAATCTCGGCAATGGTCTCTTTAGAAAGCAGTTCTGAAATCGTTTTGTAGTGATCAACCACCAAGTTGGAGCGATCAAAAGCAGAGTTATTCTTAATGATGTACGGGCGAAACGGTTTTTCTAGGAATCGGTGTGTACGCGTACAAAGCATGTCTAACAAAGACGATTCAATGTTGTTCGCAAGGTGTTTGAATGCTCGTTTGTAGTAAAGCGCACGCATGATGAACTTCATTCTATATACCCAAATAGGGTTATAGGTGTTGGCGTACTCATCAGCATAGATCACTTTGGTATGATCAAAAATGGATTTATTTGCAGTCATTTTCACTCCCGACTCACTTAAGAGCTTGTCTTAACTGGGGTTCTGTTTTAACAGCACGAGAAATAACAGCGAGGAACACGAAAATGGAGAGATGCACAAGGCATAAATAGGAGGTGTGTTCTTGCTGATTCCAACGTACTCAAAATTAATTTTGAACAGTGTTCGTTTGTTTGGGATTCTAAGAGAAAAACCGCGGCAGGTATTGTATGAGTGCGTAAGGAAGTGTCAGGGATAGGTCTTTGCTAGAGCATATTTCAAGTTTGAAAAAGATCGAATTGGGTCATAAACAAAAGCATGCACAGAACCAAATTGAACAAAACTTGAACATAATTTGAAATTAATTTGACGTGCTACAGGTCTTTATACGTAACTTATAGGTATCGAACCAATGCAGGTTCGATAGTAAGGAAGTAAAGGAGAGGTTTATGAAACGCTTAATTACTTTAGCAAGTCTTCTCGCTCTGACTACTGCACCTTCTGTTGTATTTGCTGGTGGCTATCAGTGGACGAACAATACGCAAACTATTCACGGTGCTGTCGTGGATAGTAAAGAAGCGGCTTACGATATGGGGCGAGTTATGCTCCAAGATTACCAGAACAAATCGTCTGGCCAGCTTAGAGACGAATTTACTCGTAAGTCTGAGTTTGTGGATCGTCAGTCATTTTCGATTACCGATTCCAAAGTGACGGTCGATGAATTTATGGAAAGTAATGGTCAGGTGACTTACCAGCCAGTAGTAAATGTGACATACGAATACCGTATGCGCGAGCCTGGTAGGTACTAACTGACGCTATTCCCCTTAATCTATCCCTAATAGTTAATATCATTGTTTTTTTGGAGGAGCCACGCTCCTCCTTTTTTGTGCTTTTCGGTTCTTTAAAATCGCCCGTCACTTTGCCGCGTGGCGTCATTTTTTCTTACGCGCAGCGATAGTTTTTCTTGCTCGTTGAAACTGCGCATCGTTTGTACAGTGAGTTTCTCGAAAACAAGTTCATGAATGACACGAAGGAAAAACAATGGCACACCTATCTTACTGGTTTAAGCAAGCGCTTGAACTTGAACAGCCTCAACCAGCTAAGCCACTGAATGAAGATATCAACGCTGATGTCGCGATTATTGGTGGTGGTTACACCGGACTTTGGACCGCCATTATGATCAAACAGCAAGCACCGAAAAAGCATGTTGTTGTGATAGAAAAGGGGCTGTGCGGTAGTGGCGCGTCTGGAGCGAATGGTGGTTGCATGCTGACTTGGTCGACAAAGTTTCCGACCTTAAAACGTTTGTTTGGTGAAGCTCAGGCTGCTTGGTTAGTCAAAGAGTCCGAACAAGCCGTGCTTGAAATTGACGCGTTTTGTAAACAGCACCATATTGATGCTCAGTTGTCGCTTAAAGGCGTGTATTACACGGCAACAAATCACGCGCAAGCGGGCTGCATGCAACCTGTCGTTGATGAGCTTTCACGTTTAGGCGTCAATAGTTGGCGTCGCTGCAAAGAAGATGAGCTGCACGCAAATACAGGCTCGCCCCGTCATCTTGAAGGTTTCCATTCTTCGGTTGCTGCTAGCGTCCAGCCCGCCTTGTTGGCTAGAGGTTTGCGCCGAGTCGCATTAGAAATGGGGATCGAAATCTTCGAAAACACACCAATGACCAAATTGGATTTTGGCCAACCAGCTACCGTGTACACTCCTGACGCACAAATACAAGCAAAGCAGGTTGTGCTGGCATTAAACGCATGGATGGTGGAGCACTTTACACAGTTCAAAAACAGTATCGTGGTGGTTTCTTCCGACATGGTCATCACCAAACCGCTTGGTGAGCCGTTACGGAAAACGGGCTGGCAAGCGGGAACGAGCGTGTTGGATTCGCGTATTTTTGTTCATTACTACCGCGATACGCCAGATGGTCGCCTCATGTTAGGCAAGGGAGGCAATCAGTTCTCTTTCAACAACCAAGTGGACGTGATGTTCAATAAACCAACTCGTTATCAAAATCTTCTAAGGAAGTCATTCGATAAACTTTTCCCGAGTTTGAAAGAGGCGGAGTTTGAACACTCATGGACAGGAGGATCCGATCGCTCAACCTCCGGCTTTCCATTCTTTGGGAAGTTGAACGAGCAACGTAATGTCTTTTATGGTTTTGGTTATTCAGGTAATGGTGTTGCGCAGACTCGCATGGGCGGAAAAATCCTCTCTTCTATGGTGTTAGGGTTGGATAACGAATGGACTCGAAGTGGCTTAGCCAAAGGACCATTGGGGCATTTCCCTCCAGAGCCGTTTCGCTGGATTGGCGCAATGACGGTGCGTAATGCGGTACGCCGAAAAGAAGAGGCAGAAGATTGTGGTCAAAAGCCATTTATCTGGGATAAGTGGCTGGCAAAACTTGCAGGGCCAGCAGGCAAAGCGGA
>JABXIW010000447.1 GCA_013372875.1 Gammaproteobacteria bacterium
CAAGTTATCCCAGGTGGCAAAGGTGCCAACCAAGCCGTCGCGGCGGCGCGATTAAATGCAGACATTGGTTTTATTGCTTGTGTAGGCGATGACTCTTTCGGCATCAACATTCGTGAAAACTTCAAAATGGACGGCATCGATATCACAGGTGTTAAGATGCAACCAAACTGCCCGACAGGCATCGCGATGATTCAAGTGTCGGACAGTGGTGAAAACAGCATTTGTATATCAGCAGAAGCGAACGCCAAACTGACATCAGAAGCGATTGAGCCAGATTTAGAGCGTATTCGCCAAGCGGATTACTTGCTAATGCAATTGGAAACGCCGATGTGCGGCATTGAGAAAGCCGCGCGTGTGGCAAAAGATGCAAAAACCAACGTAATTTTAAACCCAGCTCCAGCTCGTGAGTTGTCCGATGAACTGCTTGCTTGTATTGACGTGATCACGCCAAATGAAACGGAAGCTGAAGTGCTGACAGGTGTTACTGTAACAGACAACGAAAGCGCGCAAGAAGCGGCGAATGTGTTACATGGTAAAGGTATTGAAATTGTCATGATCACTCTCGGTGCAAAAGGCGTTTGGTTGAGCCAAAATGGTCGAGGTGAAATTATCCCCGGTTTCCGTGTCGAAGCGACCGATACCACCGCGGCAGGTGATACGTTTAATGGGGCATTCGTCACTGGTCTCTTAGAAGATTTACCTTTAGAATCAGCGATTAAGTTTGCACATGCGGCGGCTGCAATTTCTGTGACCCGCTTTGGCGCGCAAACGTCGATTCCAACCCGCGAAGAGGTGGACGCGTTTCTCGCTGAACAATAAGGCGCACAACGCCTCATAAAAAAGGAGTAATAACATGGCGACGATGAAAGACATCGCAAAACTGGCAGGGGTTTCCACTTCAACAGTGAGCCATGTTATTAACAAGACGCGTTTCGTGAGTGAAGAAATCTCTGAACGTGTTAACAATGCAGCAAAAGAACTCAACTACTACGCGCCATCTGCTTTGGCGCGTAGCCTTAAAGTCAATCGTACCAAAACCATTGGTATGCTAGTGACAACCTCTACCAACCCATTCTTTGGCGAAGTTGTAAAAGGCGTGGAACGCAGCTGTTACCACAAAGGTTATAGCCTCATTCTATGTAACACCGAAGGTGACAACGAACGCATGCGCCAGTCCATTAATACACTTTTGCAAAAGCGTGTCGATGGTTTGATCTTAATGTGCTCGTCGTTAGAAGGGGAGCGTATCGATGTATTTGAGCGTTATCCAGATATCCCTGTCGTGGTGATGGACTGGGGGCCGATGCTGTTTACAAGCGATAAAATTCAAGATAACTCACTTCGTGGCGGTTACTTAGCGGCGAAATACCTGATTGATTGCGGCCACACTGAAATCGGATGTATCACCGGCCCTTTGATTAAACACCAAGCGCAAATGCGATACGAAGGTTACAAGCGAGCGATGAACGAAGCAGGCTTGGAATTTAATGCCAATTGGATCATTGAGTCGGACTTCGAATGTGAGGGGGGGTATCAAGCGTTCAAGAAAATGGCTGAACGAGGTACGTTACCCAGCTCGATTTTTGTCTCTAACGATATGATGGCGATGGGGGTGATTAACGCCGCAAATGAGCTCGGTATTAAAGTGCCAGATGATCTTTCCATTATTGGCTACGATGACATTCATATCGCGAAATTTATTTCGCCTTCCTTAACGACCATCCACCAACCCAAATATCGACTCGGCCAAGCTGCCGTCGAAACTCTTGTCCGAAGACTGGACGACAAATCTAACGAAGCTCAAGTCGTTCAACTGGAACCAACATTGGTTGTACGCAACAGTGTGACGAATTTCTCTTAATTAAAAACAAATGCATGGTTAACAAATTTAGTGCATATAATTTATAAAAAATGGGCTAAAAATAAATAAGCATGCAAAACAGATGTTCGAATTTATTAACTCAATATTTGAAAAGTGTGATTTTTTGCGAGTAACTCGAAAGATTTCGTGTCGATAGTGCTTAAAAAGCTTATTATTAATAAAGCCCATAATTACATTTATAAATTATTGAGATGAATGGAAAATCTTTATGTTAGTTAAGAGATATGCACAGTATTCAGTAAAGAGGCCGTGGTTTCACCGTTTCAATATTTCACTAGTATTAACGGTGTTTGTCGTGAGTGTTTATGAGCTACTTGCGAATGAAGAGTATGTATACTTGGCTGGCGTGGTGTTTACATTTGCCTCGACTTTACTGTTCGCGTCAGCATCGACGTTCAAAAAGCGCTACCTAGGACACGAGTCCTAGTTCATTTGGAATGAATAATTGAGATAAATAGGTGCTTTCAAGTAAGTAATGATCTGATTTATGATCGAGTGCATCAAGAGGAGGACAAATGTCCTCCTTTTTGTTTGTTGCTGCCCCCTAATATGGGCGTATTCCAAACAAAATAATAAAGGACATCACCATGGACCTATTTGCCTTACTCGATATCAACAATACCCTCGTTAACATTCCGATTGGAGACGGCTACGCAATGAGCTGGATCGAAGCATTCGGAACCGTCTTTGGTCTGCTTTGCATTTGGTTTGCGAGCCAAGAGAAGACCATCAACTACGTATTCGGCTTACTGAATGTCACGCTTTTTGCTGTTATCTTTTTCCAAATTCAGTTGTACGGGTTGCTACTTCTTCAACTGTTTTTCTTCTGCGCCAACATTTACGGTTGGTACGCATGGACTCGACCAAATGCACAAGGTGAAACGTTGGAAGTTCGTTGGCTTAGCAAGCAAAAGCTGATGGCGACTGCGGTTGTTTGTGTGGTCTCGATTGCATTGTTGACCATCTACATTGACCCATTCTTCTTCGCGCTGGCAAACATTGCTGTTGATAGCCTAAACATTTTCGGTGCAGGCCTGTCTGAGCCAGTACTTGAGCCTGATGCGTTCCCGTTCTGGGATGCAACTATGACGGTACTTTCTGTTGTTGCACAAATTCTGATGACACGTAAATACGTCGAAAACTGGATTCTATGGGTTGTGATCAACATCATCAGTGTGGGTATCTACGCGACGCAAGGTGTTTACGCAATGTCTGTTCAGTACGCGATTCTTATGTTCATTGCTGCCAATGGTACGCGTGAGTGGGCTCGTAGTGCCAAGCGCAATGGCGATAAAACCTTAGCTCAAGCAGCAGCGTAAGGAACAAGCAAATGGCTAAACAACCTCATATCGGTGTTGATGAAACACAAGTCGCTCCTCTTGTTATTGTATGTGGCGAGCCAGATCGAGCGAATCGCATCGCGGCATTATTTGATGATGCAGAAATGGTGTCGGAAAACCGTGAGTACCGCGTGTTTACCGGCAACTACAAAGGTCAGGCTGTTTCTGTATGCAGCACAGGCATCGGCGCACCATCGATGATCATTGCGGTAGAAGAGCTCAAACAGTGCGGCGTAACTCATGTGGTACGTGTTGGATCTGCGGGTGCAATGCAATCGCAGATTCAGCTTGGAGAATTGATTGTTGCTGAAGGTGCAGTAAGAGACGAAGGTGGCTCCAAATCGTACGTCGATTCTGCTTACCCTGCGTACGCAAGCTTTACTCTACTAAAAGAAATCGAGCGTTATTTGTCGACGCAAACGACGCCATATCATTTAGGCGTAGTACGTTCTCACGACAGTTTCTACACCGATGACGAAGAGGCCATTTGTCAGTACTGGAATAAGAAAGGCATCTTAGGTGCAGACATGGAAACCTCGGCGCTGTTTACGGTTGGTCGATTGAGAGGTCTACACGTGGCTTCGATCTTAAACAACGTCGTGCTTTATCAACAAGATGTGAAGGAAGGGGTAGGTCAGTACGTAGATGAAGCTAAAGTGATGATGGAAGGAGAAAAGCTTGCATCTATCACGGCTTTAGAAGCGTTGATTGCTCAAGCATAGTGTCATCCCTTTCTGAGATTAATATCCAAAGCGGCACATGGTTGTCGCTTTTTTTACAAATCAGATGCGATAGCCAATAGAGATGTTTTTTTGCAGCCTTTGTTGATAGCTATTCAACCCGATACAACTAATCTCTTTCTGCCTTAAAACGATATTGTTCCGACAGGCAGACCAAAAGACCAACTAAAGCCGAAACAATAATTACACATACTTGGTAGGCGATTTCCCCAGCCCCAAGCTCGTTCAAAATCTCGGTAGCCGCAAGCATAGGAAGCGTTACCGTGATAAATAAGCTTAATAATCGAGGAACCTTAGATTTCTTTCCATGTCGCTTAGTATAGAAGTAATGCGCATAATCCGAGTACATCATAAACAAGGAGATCAAAAGACCCAGTATCCAAAACATCGCTTACAAATCCTCTCGCGTCTGCTCACTATAACCACTAACCATTGTTAGACCTCCTTTCTTTAATAAATGTTAATCGTACAATATAGGTAAGTGATTCATATGCAAGTTGTGGCTTTTGTTATTAGGCTCAAAATCTCAAAGTTAGGAGAGGCTATTACTAATTAATGAACTTGTTTTGCAAAAAAATATATGTGGTTAAAGTCCGATCTTGAAATATGAAAGAACAAGATTGAACGTGGGCACCAAACAACAAGTAAATAAACAATTTATTTCAAGAACATATTTTCTACGCCCGAACTCAATGGTGTAGGTGTTAATCTTTATCGAGCTTTTTGGTCACGTCTTTCACCGTTTTCTTCTCTTTTTCTGGTGTCATTGCATCAACGGCTTTGCCCGCTATCCCTTCATCCGGCAGTTTGTCTTTTCCTGCATCAACTGCGGTATCTTTCAATGCTTCTTTAGGCGTACAGCGACCGCCAACACCAACCACGGCTTTTGTTGCTGCGGCTTTGGCTGCTTTTTCTGCATCGCAGTCGGGGTCCATCACGCTAGCTAAGCTGGTGGTTGAACCAAAAAGCAAGATAAGCAGAGCGAGGTTACGTTTTTTCATGGTAGTCACCGATGTTGTGAAACATAGGTAAAGTGTAATTGAGGGAAAAGAGTTTGGCTGAGAATTTGCTGGTTTAAGCTAGGGATGCAAAGTAAGAAAAAGTGCCACAGAAGTGACACTTTTATTGGGTTTTGTTTAAACGTGGTGGCTGACCTAGTTTAGTCGTCGTAGCCTTCTCGCTCGATTTCGCGAGCGACGTTTTGATTATTGATGATCACACCATCGACTTCGACACGAGCACCATTCAAGTTCAGCTCTTCAATGCCTTGGAATTGAGTTTGCGCATCGATAACCACTAATTTGTTATTTAGCAGTTGATCAGCATCATTCTCACAACGTTCGATTTCAAATGTTCTTGCATTCGCATCGTAATTTGACACATAACCTTCGCATTCAAATTCTTTGCCTTGCCATTGATGGTTGTCATCAAAATCTGGCGTTTCAAACTCAACGACGGTGGCAATGCGTTTGCCATTTTTCAAGACAGAAGAAACGTCGACTTCTTGGCCTTGTTTTAAACTCATTTTGCTACCGTCCTCGAATCGAGTTGCGTTATCAACAAAGAACGCACCGCGGTAGTTTAGTGAAAACTCGCTGTAATCGTTCGCAACCC
>JABXIW010000159.1 GCA_013372875.1 Gammaproteobacteria bacterium
AACATTTCTCGGTGTTGAGCCGTAACACAAACTCTCGTATCAAAAACATCTGGCTGCTTTTGGAATTCTTTGACTAAAGGAGCCATTTTAATTGCTTCTGGTCTTGTACCAAAAATTAATAGTATTTTCTTTATCATCAATTATTCTTATTATAATTCAAAAACCAATTTATGAAGTTTTCAATTCCGATTTTAATACCTGTACTCGGAGAATACTCGTAATCTTTTATTAATTCATCCACATCAGCAAACGTTCTAGGAACATCTCCTTGTTGCATTGGGTACATTTCTTTAATTGTTTTTTTACCCATAGCGTTTTCAATAGTAGCTATAAAGTTTTGTAAACTTTCCGTTTTATTATTACCTATGTTATATATTTTGTAATGTTCTCTTGAGTCAATATTCTTTTCAATGATTTTAGTAACCCCGTTAACTATATCATCTATGTATGTAAAATCACGCTCCATTACACCATTATTAAATACTTTAATAGGCTGATCATTTGAAATTGCATCTGCAAATAGATAATAAGCCATATCTGGTCTTCCCCAAGGACCATAAACGGTGAAAAAACGTAATCCTGTAGTTTTAAAGTCATACAAATGTCCATAGGTGTGTGCCATTAATTCATTGCTTTTTTTTGTAGCAGCATATAAACTAATTGGATGATCTACATTATCTGTAGTTTCAAAAGGTACTTTTTTATTCTCACCATATACGCTAGAACTACTCGCATACACCAAATGTTTTACATTATGGTTTCGACATCCTTCAAGTACATTTAAAAACCCTGAGATGTTACTATAAATATACGCTTTTGGATTTTCTATAGAATATCTGACACCTGCCTGAGCGGCTAGGTTACAAACTACTTGAAATTGTTCTTGCTTAAATAAATTATCAATACTTTCATGATCTACTAAATCTATTCTAGAAAATCGTAAAGAATTAAATTTAGCACTTTGAATTTCATTTTTAAAGAGTTTTGATTCAGCTTCGTTAAACCCTAATTCGTTTAATCGATCAAACTTTAGTTTAGGGTCATAGTAATCATTGATATTATCAATACCATAAACTTCATGACCTTGTTTTACCAATTTTAAACAGGTATGAAACCCAATAAATCCCGCTGCGCCAGTAACTAGTATTTTCATCTACTTTCTTCCTATTTGATAATATTCGAATCCTTTTTCTTCTAAGTCGAAAGTATTGTATTGATTTCTCCCATCAAAGATAACCGGAGTTTTTAACTGTGCTTTTATTTCTTCAAAATCTGGCGAACGAAACTCTTTCCACTCCGTTAGTAATACTAAAGCATCCGAATCTTTTAAAACATCATACTTAGAATCTACATACGTTATATTTTGAACTCCTTTCAGATAATGTGCTTTTGCTTCATTAACCGCTTTGGGATCGTACGCTTTTATTTGAGCTCCTCTACTCACTAATTCTTTGATTACATAAATCGCAGGTGCTTCACGCATATCATCAGTTCCTGGTTTAAAGGCCAAGCCCCAAATACCAAATGTAAATCCGGTTAGATCTTCTCCAAAACGGGTTATAATTTTCTGAGCGATGACTAATTTTTGAGCATCGTTTACTTCCTCTACTGCGGTGATCAATTGAGCATTATAACCATTTTCTTTCGCTATTTTTGTTAATGCTTTTACGTCTTTTGGAAAACAAGAACCTCCATAACCTGCACCAGGGTATATAAAACTGTATCCAATACGCTGATCTGAACCAATTCCGATTCGAACTTGATTGGCATCTGCCCCTACCTTTTCACAGATATTAGCAATTTCATTCATAAAAGATATTTTGGTAGCCAACATTGCATTGGCAGCATATTTTGTCATTTCAGCAGAACGAATGTCCATGGAAATGAAACGATCTCTAGACATACAGAAAGGATGATATAACTGTTTCATTTTCTCTGTAGCATAATCAGAATCAGTTCCTATCACTACTCGATCTGGCTTCATGAAATCTGCAATAGCAGCTCCCTCTTTTAAAAATTCAGGATTCGAAACCACATCAAACTCTAAATCAGAATTTCTTGTATCTAACTCTTTTTGAATGGTTGCCTTTACTTTATCTGCCGTTCCAATAGGCACGGTAGATTTATCAACCACAATCAATCTTTTTTGCATCGACTGTCCTATTGATTTGGCTACGGCCAATACGTATTGTAAATCTGCAGAACCGTCATCGCCCATAGGCGTACCAACAGCTATAAAAGCAATCTCTGAGTTATGAAGTGCCTCAGCTAATTCAGTGGTAAAAAATAAGTTTTTATTCTTCACATTTTTTATCACCATAGTCTCTAAACCCGGTTCAAAAATTGGAATGATTCCTTTATTTAGTTTTTCAATCTTTACCGGATCTATATCTACACAAGTGACCCTGTTTCCCATCTCTGCAAAACAAGTCCCTGAGACTAACCCAACATATCCAGATCCTATAACGGTAATATTCATTTAGTTATTTTTTTTAAACTCTTTTTTTCTCTCGACTACCACCGGTAGTCAGCTTATTTATGTTATGGTAAAAACACCATTTTTTTTATGGCCATCTTTATTTTTTCAACGGCTTCGCTGCACGAGTCACACACCTGTGAAACGCAGTAAGCATATAAAAACACCCAAAAAAGGGCTATCAACGTTCAAACACCAACAAGCCTTGCTCTTCAAACAAAACAGTTGTGGTAATAAGAACGGTTTTATTCAATTCCTTGGTCAACTTTTTTGACAAGAAATTTAGGTACTCTTCATTCAAATTAGAGCCTTCTACCACAATCGAAATCGTATCAGATTCAATACCTTTCGCATAGCTTCCCATTAGAAAAATACGCATTACGGCTCCCATTTTTTCCAAAACCTGCAATATAATTTGATCAACGCCTACATACTTGTTTACCAATTGTTGTAGCGTATTGAAAAAAGAATGCGAAATATTGGTTCGATATTCCACCTTATTCCCTGCACGCTCTTTGATAAGGTAACCTGCTTCCGTTAAGTTATTTAGCTCCTTACGAATGGCATTGGTGTTTTCGTCTAACTCTGTTGCCAAACCTCTTAAATGTCCTCGCCTACTTGCATCAATAAAAAACCTCACCAATAAGCGAATACGAGTTTTAGAAGAAATAAGATGATTTAGCATATTTTTTTTTAACGAGTAACAAAAGTACTCATTTTTTTGTAATTAACTATTTTTTTCAAAAAAAAGTAATCTCTTTTTAAGTAAGGGTTTAAGAGATTTTAAAACGCACAATTGCCCCTAACTGCTGTAAGCGGGCAATACAAATTTTACCTTGTATCTGTAATACCTCGCCAGTTTGTAAAAGGATAGGCACTTCAAGGGTATCTCCTGGCGCTATTTGTTTTGCTTTATCAACATAAACATCGGCTTCATAAGCTTTCATTGCCTCAACTTCTTGAGCACTTACAATAGCACGCTGGCCGTTTTAAAATAGGTAACGTACCACCCCATGTATTTCAAATACCTTAGCAGTTTCTTTTTCTTCTAAATAGACTAAAACCATAGAGGGCAATAAGGGCACTTTCACTTTTTTCTTTCTATCAGACCACTTTCTCAACTCGGTTTTAAAAGGGGTATACGCAACAATCCCGATCCCTAAAAGTCTTTCGAGTACTTTCAACTCATTTCTGGGTTTGGTATACACAACAAACCAATATTTAGCAGCTACCGTACTCATATAAGGTT
>JABXIW010000251.1 GCA_013372875.1 Gammaproteobacteria bacterium
CTCAGGTATACTCCGAGCCGCTAAAATTTAAAGGTCATCGACCACCTGTTTTTATAAAGGAAATCTCATGAGTCAGTATGTAGTCTGTGCGCTGTACAAGTTTGTGGAGCTGAATAACTATCAAGAGCTACGCGAGCCATTACTTGCGTTGATGGAAAAACACCATATTCGCGGCACGTTACTGCTGGCTGGGGAAGGTATTAATGGTACGGTCGCCTCTGACCGCGCGGGTATTGATACGCTGCTTGAGTGGCTAAATACTGAGCCTCGTTTAACGGGCACGGTCTACAAAGAATCTTACTCTGAAACGCAACCATTCAACCGCACCAAAGTGAAACTGAAAAAAGAGATCGTGACATTGGGTGTTGAAGGCATCGACCCTCGCCATGTGGTAGGTACGTATGTGAAACCTCAAGATTGGAACGATTTGATCGCTGATCCAGAAGTGTTTGTGGTGGATACTCGCAACGATTACGAAATCGAAATCGGCACCTTCAAAGGGGCTGTAAACCCAAATACTGAAACGTTCCGAGAGTTCCCAGACTATGTGAAAGAAAACATGGATCCGGCAAAACACAAGAAAGTTGCGATGTTCTGTACAGGTGGTATCCGATGTGAGAAATCAACCGCTTACATGAAAGAGCAAGGCTTTGAAGAAGTTTACCACCTAGAAGGCGGCATTCTTAAATACCTTGAAGAAGTTCCACAAGAAGAGAGCATGTGGGAAGGCGATTGTTACGTGTTTGACGGTCGTGTGGCTGTCAACCACCAGCTTGAGAAAGCCGATTACGATTTGTGTAACGCTTGTCGATTACCGATCACAGAAGAAGACAAGCAGTCTGAATTGTTTGAGCAAGGCGTGAGCTGCCCGAAATGTCACGGCAAACATTCAGAAGAGCAAGTTGCGCGATTCCGCGAGCGCGAAAAGCAAGTTTCTTTAGCCGATCAACGAGGCGAGCAGCACGTTGGTGGTGAAAGTGCTAAGCAACGTGCGCAGCGACGCGAAGCAAAGCTAGCGAAAAAAGCAGCTCAACGTAAACAAGCTTAAGTGACTCAATAGGCTTTCGGCGGGCCGTAACCCATACGGCTCGCCCTCTTTTTTTTACAATCACTATTTATTCACTTCCCCACTAACATTCAAGCAAAACATTTACGTTTCAAATCGAACTCGACAACAGTAAACGCACCTAAAAAACCTCACCAAGAGCACAGTCGCACATAGCCCTGAGCACTCCCCCCTCATCAGTGTTAGCAGCAAAAAAACTCAAAAATCATACCAATAGAACGCCCAGAATTTCATTCACAAAATCAATCAAAAACACCTAAAAACAAATATTTTCAGATAGTTAAATTACACACAATTACAAAGGTCATTCGTTTATTTAGCAAATAGATATTAAATTGCGAGAACGATTCCACAAGGAGATGAATTATTTTTATTTGCGCATATTCATACGCTACATTCCGAGTGCTCAATCACATTTCGGCAAACCATTCGAAAGGATGGGACGCAAAGCTTCCGGTCTTCCAGCACTGCTTAACTAGTCAACACTAGTGCTTAAGATAGCGGGGTTGCCACTTTCTATCTGTATCTAATGAGTTCCAATCAGATATGGATGAGAGTGCTCTGCATGCGCCGAGTTGTGGCATTCATTTGTCAGCCAAACAAGAGGACGTGTAATGAAATCATTCCCTAATAAATCGCTCGTTGCCCTTGCTATCGCAAGCATGAGCTCTGGTGTCTTAGCACACGGTTACGTATCGGAATCCAACGATGGCGTCGCAGCAAGTCGTGCAGCGCTGTGTAAGTACCCAACATCGGATACCAATGAAAGAAACACTAACTGCGGCGCAATTCAATATGAACCACAAAGCGTCGAAGGCCCTGATGGCTTCCCAGAGACTGGCCCTCGCGACGGTAAAATTGCCAGCGCAGAAACGGCTCTAGCAGCTGCACTAGACGAACAAACCGCCGACCGCTGGGTAAAACGTCCGATAAAATCTGGTACACAAACGTTTGAATGGACTTTTACAGCAAACCACGTGACTCGTGATTGGAAATACTACATCACAAAACCGAATTGGAACCCGAACGCTTCATTGTCACGCGACTCGTTCGATCTCAACCCTTTCTGTGTAGTTGACGGCAATATGGTTCAACCACCAAAACAGATGAGCCACCAATGTAACGTGCCTGAACGCGAAGGGTACCATGTCATCCTTGCGGTATGGGATGTGGGTGATACCGCAGCATCATTCTACAACGTTATCGATGTCAAATTTGATGGTGACGACCCTGTGATTCCTGAGTGGACTCAAGGTGGCCAAATCATCCCTACTATGAATCTAAAGGTTGGCGATTCGGTTTACACTCGCGTGTTTGATCAATCTGGAGAGAACGTTGCATACCGCACTGAACTAGCAATTAGTAACGACGCACTCACTCAAGCGAAAAACTGGTCTTACGCCTTGGCGAGTAAAGTCAACCAAGAGCAAACTAAGCTTCAAGCTGGTCAATATTCGGAAGACAAGTTCACGCCAGTGTACGGCACGAACCCAATTTACCTGCAATCAAACAGTGGCCTTGAGCGTGTTGAAATTGGCTACAATATTGAAACGCCAGTACCTGACTATTCACTCACGGTTGATGGTCTTGCCAGTGAGTACATAATTGCTACAGAACCAACCTCTTTAGACCTCACTCTTACCGCAGAGGGCGACTTAACCGCCGAGTTAACGGTTTACAATCATCATCGCGAACCACTAGCAAGTTGGACGGGTTCAATTCAAGATGGTGCAAGCGAACAAGTAGAACTCACGCTGAGCAAATCAGAACCGGGGCACCACATGTTAGTGACCCGCATTAAAGATACCGATGGCAACCTTGTCGATCAGCAAACTCTGGATTTCCATCTAAAAAGTGAGGAAGTCACCCCACCACCATCAGGCGAATACGACTTTGTATTCCCAGAGGGGCTTTCTAGCTACACAGCAGGTACAAAAGTGTTAGCAAGCGACGGCGCGATTTATCAATGTAAACCATTCCCTTACTCTGGCTACTGCGTACAGTGGAGTGAGAGTGCAACACAATTTGAGCCAGCGACAGGCTCACACTGGGAAATGGCTTGGGATAAACTGAACTAATCTCGCAGACGATAGACGTAAAGAACCCCGCCAATCGCGGGGTTCTTTTTACTTTATCAATCACTGCGAGTTAAAGACAAAAGTGGCAGTTTTCTCGACTTAAACCATAACCACCAGACAGATTGGTGATATGAGTTCTGCCTTCTTGAAGCCCCATTTCATACCCTTCGAGTAGAACGGATTGGCGCATCGACAAGCGTTGCACATGAAATTCATCCGGCGGCGCAATCACTCTCACGCGGGTTCCTTGTGGTGGATTGCGGATAAATTCCAAGGACTCATTGTAGTTCTCTGAACGATGCAACATCGCTTCTGCCATTTTAGGATGTTCAGCAAACAACTTGTTCATTAACCAAGTATTTTTTACTGGTTTTTTGGAGTAATTCAGCGGGTGCGATAGCACAACCGTGATGTCTCGCGCTCCTCTTCGGTAAGCTTCTCGAACCGGAATAGAATCCGCCACACCACCATCGGTATAACAACCACCAGAAAAACACGGAGTATGTTTGTACGCAATCGGCAATGCTGTTGTCGCTTCTATCGCATGATGGAAATTTTCTCGCGTCACTCGATAGTAGTCCGCTTTACCTGTGTCCACATTCGTGGTGGCCGCAAAAAAAGGAATGCCTTCAAAAAGCTTTTTCTCATCGACGGGATACAAACGGTTGGACTCTTCAAACAGCCATTTTACATCAATCAAATCGCCACCTTTGAGGAAACGGGTCGGGTCGAAAAAGCGCTTGCTGGTCGCGAGCTTTGTAATCACATTTATACTGCGGTGCGGGTAATCGGTCAGATAACCAATCAAATTAGATGCGCCTGCCGACACACCAATCGC
>JABXIW010000463.1 GCA_013372875.1 Gammaproteobacteria bacterium
GAGTAGAAAATGGCATTAGCGAAACCTTGTACTTTTGGTTGAAGAAGCAATAAAAACAATGAAGATGCGGTAAAACGCAGGCGCGGACTTTACCACAATCTGCTAGGTGAACCATCCTATTTTAGGCGCTTAAACCAAGCGGCGCCGATGCAAATCGTCAGAAAACAAAAAAGCGCAGAGCCGAAACCCTGCGCTTTTAAAAACGGTTTTACATTGTAAATCGTTACTTGGTGTAGAAAGCGATTGAACACATCTCCCAAACCCAAAACAATCAGTTTTTGGCGTCTAACACCGAATCCAGTACAGATTGAGCATTACTCGCAATACTTTCATCACAGCACTGCTTTAAAACCAGAATGAAATCATTCAGTTCTTCGGCAGACACGCCATTATTCATGCTGATGTTGTAGTGAGCCGCAAGCTGGCTGTTCACTCCTTTGATATTTGCCAGCGCTGCAATCGTGGCAATTTCTCGTTGTTTCCACGTCAGGAGGTCACGCGCGAAAATGTCACCAAACAAATGGGCTTTTAAGTACTGATCTATTTGAGGTGAAAAGTCGAACAGCGGGCCTTTGACTTGCATACCGACCAGCGTTGTTTGGTTCTGACTGCCTAGCTCTAAGCTGCTTTTATCTGTCGATAACGGCGTCGATTCACGCCCTAATGTGTCGGTAATACCACGATTTTTGCGCACTTCAACCACTTCCATAAAAGCAGCCAATCCATTCAAACTGCGGGGAAAACCTGCGTAAGCGTATAGTTGAGCAAGAACTTCTTTAATCTCATTGATCGTTAAGCCGCTTTCTAAACCATCATTCAGGCTAATCTTGAGTTTTTCTACGTCACCGCTTGCGGTGAAAGCCGCGATTGGAACGATGGCTCGTTCTTTATTACTCAATTTATCTGTTGCAAAAGCAGGCATAACGGCGGATATCGTTGTCATAGTCAGTACCCAAATTAATATGGACTTGATTGAAGTTTTAATCGCGATCATTGTCAGAACCTTCCGTTGGTTGACCACACGCCGAAGCGACTTGAGGAGCCATAAAAGCGACACCAATGAGCGCAACCTGTACGCTCATATAAGTTTGATATTTACTTGGCTTGCCTGTCATTGCCAGATCTCCGACGTCCTTAAGTTAGCGTTCAATTAGCCAAGCTCGGCGTACTCTTCGTCCGTCACGGGTTGACACCACTCATTGCTTGCTCCTTCGGCGGGTATTTCTATTGCTACATGTGAAAACCAGCTGTCTTTAGCTGCGCCATGCCAATGCTTAGTGCCAGGCGCAATATGCACGACGTCGCCCACGTTGAGCGCTTGCGCTGGCTGACCAAATTCTTGATACCACCCACGGCCTCCCGTCACGAGCAAGATTTGTCCGCCTTCGTGATGAATGTGCCAAAAATTACGGCAGCCCGGTTCAAACGTCACATTTGCTACGATCAGCCCCGGTTGGTTAAGCAACGCCCAGTAGCTTGTCCCCGTGAAGTAATCGGCATACGCTTCGTTCTTTGCCCCGAAATCAAAAATGCCACGGCCGTTAAATACTCCGGCTGTTAGTGATTGTGGAATCTGTGTGTTTGCTGTGTGATTAACCATTGCTCTACGTCTCTTTATGGAATGCAGGATGCGTATCGAGCATTCGCCAAACTGTGTAGATAACGTTAACGCCGCAGGCCATTTATCGTTAGCCTATTCATGGCTAATACTTGCCTAATTTTCCAAACAATTTAACTTTCATTTTGGTAAGAGAGACGACCAATCGTCTCTTTCCTTGTCAAAAACAATAAGTAAATCATTAATTTAAAAGTAAAATAAATAAGAGTAGAGATTAAAAACGTTTAAATTGGATCGGTTCAAAATCGCACAAAAGAAAAACAGAACCTTGCCTGATAATCTTTACTTCGCAAAATGTCGTGATATACATTGAATAACAACCTCAATAATCCGAGAGCCTTTTCGCGATGTCAGATTCATCACCAACCAACTTACCAAGTAGAGCATTCGCCACTCAGAAATTAGCCAAACTGATTGATCGATGGACGGGAAACGCAAACCAATACGACACGCCAATTTCGGGGTTGAGGTTCAGTCGTTGGACAACCCCGACACCGCCTACGAGCTATACCCACAATCCAAGTATTTGTCTTATCGCGCAAGGCAGGAAGCGAGTCTTATTGGGAGAGGAAAGCTTTATTTACGATGCCAACCACTTCCTGATTTCTTCTGTCGATCTCCCTATCATTGCCAACATTATCGAAGCCAGTGAGGAGCAACCTTATTTAGGGCTGATCATGGCGCTGGATTTGACCGAGATTTCCCAACTGATTGTCGATAGCGAACTTGCCTTTACTCAAGCCAAAGAAGCGCAAAAAGGCATTGCTGTCGGTGAGTTGTCGGAATCTCTATTGGATGCGTTTGTACGTTTAGCAGAATTATTAGACGAAGGCCAAAACATCAAAATTTTAGCGCCCATCATTAAACGGGAGATTTTTTATCGCCTTTTGATGAGTGAACAGGGCACGCGTCTCCATCAAATCGTAACTGCGGGCAGCCATAGCCATCAAATAGCCAAAGCCATCGACTGGCTCAAAAACAACTTTGTCAAACCATTAAGTGTTGGAGATTTGGCTTCGTTTACAGGTATGAGTAAATCGTCGTTTTACACGCACTTTCGCTCCATGACGTCCATGACACTATTACAGTTTCAAAAGAAGTTACGCTTAAGTGAGGCACGCCGATTGATGCTGACAGAAAACTTAGACGCCATGGCTGCGACATTCAAAGTCGGCTATGAAAGTCCGTCTCAATTCAGTCGGGAATACAACCGCTTGTTTGGCGCACCGCCGTCTAAAGACATCAAATCGCTAAGAGAAAATTTGGGCTAAATTGGCACAAAAAAGCCGTTAGTCTGTACTGCCACAGAGCTAACGGCTAAAAATCCATGAAGAGATCGCTTCGTCAGCACTTCACTGCGGCTGACAAAAAATGTGTAGTTTATTAAAGCACAGCCTTGCGACTCGGTAAGAACACTTCACCCAACATGCAACGTACAGAACCACCACCAATAGATTCTATGGTGGAAACGTCGAATGGCAGCAATTTACCGTGTGTCGCCAATTGGTTTCTTTGTGCTGGTGAGAATGCTTCGTACGCCGATTGAGACATCGCAATCACCTTGTCGCCGTTGATGGTTTCCAGTTGCAGAATATTGCCACAGAACTGGTTCATCTGATCAAGCGAAATTGAGATAACTTGTTTATCTTTTGCCAGAGACTTCAAAACAAAACGACGCTCAAATTCTGGGATCACTTCATCACAGATCACACAAAACTGCTCACCCACAGCCATCATCACGTTGGTATGGTAAATCGGCGAACCCGATGGCAAACGGGTTTGGAATGAAATCACGCGCTCATAACCAATGCGATTCGCGTAATCTTCCAACACTAGGCGATCACAACGCTGTGATAACGCGGCATAAACGGTTTTGTTTAGATGATCAAAAACCATCACCCCAGTGCTTTCTAGGTACGCGTGATCTCCTAGGTAATCCGTTAGACTGCTTTGCTGATGAACTTCACGTCCTGCAGCGGCTAGCGCGGCAATTAACGCTTCCGGGCGAACCTCATGCTGACGGTTTTCACA
>JABXIW010000020.1 GCA_013372875.1 Gammaproteobacteria bacterium
CAAGCCGCGCCCATACAAAAGCGCGTCGCGCCGTTTTTCTTGGCTTGTTGTGCTTTAGTCACCACTTCTTCAACAGCCATCAGCTGCTCTTTGGAAAGGCCAGTATTGTAATGTCCTGATTGTGGACAATAAGCACAATCTTCAGGGCATGCTCCTGTTTTAATACTCAATAAAGTGCTGGTTTGTACTTCATTCGGATTAAAGTGTTGACGATGGATGGACTGAGCGGCGAACAACAAATCATTGAAAGGCTGATTATAAACCGCCTCGATTTCCGCAAGCGACCAATCATTGCGCACTTGTCCACTATTCAAAATATCTAAATTTACTGGTTTGCTCATCGTCTTTTTTACCTTATGATAAAGCCACTGTTAGCAGCCACGGCTTACGAGCAAATTCCTAACGGAACTAGGAAAATAGACTCTAAGCTCTTGATTAATAATTGGTTTTAACTTTATTTCTTCCCGAAAAGTTGTCAACCAAATAAAAGGATTTATGGTTTACAAGCGATTTTACTCTGTTTTAAGGCAATCAGCCAATAGAATTCTAGCTGGTCATTCCTGCGTTTTGTGCGGATTACCCTCAACTGACAGCGGCATTTGTCCGATTTGCAAACATGCAGTCCAACAAAATGATCATGCTTGTTATCAATGCGGCGATGGCATCACCTCAAGCATTTCTCAGCAAAAATGTGGCGCTTGCTTAAAAAAGCCTAAAAATTACCGCCGATTAATAGCCGCTTGTCATTACGACTTCCCCATCAATCGGGTCATTAGTCGCTTTAAATTCAATCGGCAACTGCACTTAGGCAGCTCCTTAATTGAGCTTTTGATAGATGCCATAAAATCAGGATATAAAAACCAATCATTACCAGAAGCCATAATTCCAATCCCGCTTCACCACAAGCGATTAGCCGAACGCGGCTTTAATCAGTCAGCGCTAATCGCAAAGCAAATTAACCGATCTTTGGATATTCCAATAACTCAACAAGCCATTACGCGGATCAAAAATACACCACACCAAATTGGCTTAAAAGCGGTTGAACGACGAAAAAATCTCACCAATGCTTTTGCCATTCAGAGTGAATTGCCTAAGCACATCGCCCTAGTCGATGATGTTGTCACCACGGGCACCACTATCACCGAAGCTACCAAGGTTTGTCTAAAACATGGCGCCGAACAAGTAGATATTTGGTGCTTGGCAAAAACTTAAATTTGATAGTAATATGAATCGCAAACCGAAAATCATCTCTCATAATGCAAAAAAATATAATCATCGTTGGCGGCGGTACCGCTGGATGGATGGCTGCAGCTGCTTTATCTAATGCTTTAAACCCACAATACTTTAATATTACCCTAGTTGAATCAAAACGAATTGGGACCGTAGGCGTTGGCGAAGCCACAATTCCTGGCATTATTGAATTCAACAAGTCACTGAATATCGATGAGAATGATTTTATCAAGAAAACCAATGCCACTTTCAAACTTGGCATTGAGTTTATCGATTGGACTCGGCGTGGTGATAGCTATATTCACCCATTTAGCTTTTTTGGCCAGTCCATTCAGGGTGTTAATTTCCATGATTTCCTAACTAGGATTGGCAAAATAAACGATAAAGAAGAAATGGGACAATATTCACTTGGATACATGGCTGCGCGAAATGGTAAATTCAAAATACCAAGCCAAGATCCTAGAGATATCGAATCAACCTATTTCTATGCATACCATTTTGATGCTTCACTTTATGCCGATTACCTCGAAAACTACTCGGTAAACAAGGGTGTCATCAAAAAAGAAGGGATGGTTACTAATGTCAATTTACATTCTGATACGGGCTTTATTGAATCCATCACAATGGAAAAAGGTGAGATTATAGAAGGCGATCTCTTTATTGACTGTACTGGTTTTAAAAGTTTATTGATCGGCGAAACACTAGGTTCTGAGTTTGTTGACTGGAAAAAGTGGCTGCCTTGCGATCGAGCTGTAGCGATTCAATCTGAATTAACTGCGGAAACTCCGCCCTACACCAAGGCAATAGCTCATGAATATGGATGGCAATGGCAAATTCCTCTGCATCATAGAATGGGCAATGGTTATGTCTATTGCAGCGACTACCTCGAAGCTAATGAAGCTGAACAACATCTTAAAAAACATATTTCCGGCAAGCTAACGTCTGAACCAAATCACATTAAATTTAGAACAGGCAAAAGAGAAAAGTCTTGGGTTAAGAACTGTGTGGCTGTGGGCCTTTCGAGTGGTTTCTTAGAGCCGCTCGAATCTACCAGCATTCACTTAATTCAAACCTCTGTAATGAAATTAATTAAATATTTTCCCGCTAATGGCATCAGTAAAGAACTAGTTCATCAATATAACCAAGAGATGAACATCCAATTTGATCAGGTTAAAGATTTTCTTATATTGCATTACAAAACCAGCCAAAGGGACGATTCTGAATTTTGGAATTACTGCAGAAGGATTGATATTCCAGACTCCCTAAAAGAACGAATGGAATTATTTCAAGCAACCGGGCAATTCCATGAAAGAGACTATGAACTATTCCTTAAAGATAATTGGCTTGCAGTTTTGATTGGTCAGGGAGTTTATCCCCAATCCTACGATAAAAGACTTGATCAGTTTAAAGATCAAGATATTGCATATTTGCTCGCGGCTCTGAAAGGCCAGATCCAGCAAAAAGTTTCTACTATGCCCAGTCATAAAGAAATCTTGCAACGGTTCTACTCAAGTTAACAATAACAAGGAATAAATACTGTGAAAAAACTTTTACTATCAGTTTTGGTAGCGATAGCTAGTTTGATTATTGGGCTTTACCTCACCGGCCACGGCTATATCCTTACAGCTGTTTCTCGAACCTATTTAGTGGGTAATGTTACCGCGAACATCAATGACTATCCGCAGTTTGACACCCGTGAGATTAAGGCGTCCAAAGCCCAACCTTGGCAAATTAGTGAGTCTTATCCATTGCCAATTTCTGAGTCACTTTCCAAGTACTTAAACAAGCACAATGCTGCTGCATTTTTGGTGATCCATCAGGGTAAATTAGTCAGTGAAACTTACTTCAAAAGCTATAGTAGCAGCAGTAAAACCAACTCTTTTTCAATGGCGAAAACCATTTTGACTTTAATGCTGGCTAAAGCCATTGAAGAAGGTTATATCGAAAGTTTGAATCAGCCGATTACCGACTTTTTGCCTGAATTTAATGACGATCCGAATGGTAAACTCGCCACTGTCGGTTCGCTTTCAACTATGACTTCGGGTTATGAATGGGATGAGCATTACTACAGCCCGTTTAGCCCTACCGTCGAATTGTTATATGGCGATGATGTGCAAGACTTTGTGTTGTCTGGCAAATTCAGTTCTAAGCCTGAAGAGACCTTTTACTACTCCAGTGCTTCAACTCAACTATTAGCAGTGCTGCTGGATCGAGCCTTAAAAACTAAGAATCCCAATTGGACTCTTTCGGATTATTTAAGCCAAAAATTTTGGCAGCCCCTCGGAATGAACGACAGCGCGCTATGGCATTTGGATGACGAGGGCATGGAGTTAGCCTATTGCTGTATCAGCACGAATGCTCGCAATTACGCAAAATTCGGTCAATTGATGTTGCAAAATGGTCGCTGGGGTAATGAGCAGTTAGTCGATCCTTTCTTTGTACAAATGATGAGCGAGCCATTTAAGGTGGCGAATTATGGCTATTCAACTTGGATCAATCAGCAAAACGAACCGATTTATTATGCGTTTCGTGGTCATTTAGGGCAAAGAATTATCATTGTTCCCGAGCATGAGATGGTTATCGTCAGATTGGGCGAAACCCGTGGCGATGACATTGTTGGCGCCGAGTCTTTGTATGTGAAAGAGGCGCTAGCGCTTATCCAATAAAGTATTTCAGCGGCTTTACAAACATTTGCTCGCGCTGATGGCATTTACTGCTACAATGCTGCAATACAAAATTCATGCCAAGTTAATAACAACTTTTGTTAAATAAAGACCGTTCACTACAAGTTTTGCAAATATCATTGCCAATTGTTGGCGGGATGATTTCGCAAAACGTTTTAAATCTGGTGGACGCTGCCATGGTCGGTACTCAAGGCTCAGCAGCCATTGCCGCCATCGGCTTGGCAGGTTTTATTAACTTTATGGCAGTAGCCTTTTTTATGGGCTTTGCCGCAGGCGTACAAGCCATGGTTGCGCGCCGCATGGGCGAAAATCGCGAATCAGAAGCCGCTTTTCCCTTAAATGGCGCTTTGATGATGATTACCATAGCCGCCATTCCGGTTAGCATCGTTTTATTCTTCTTAGCACCCGAAATATTAAGTTTTCTGAATGATGATCCTGAGCTGTTAAAAGAAGGCGTGCCCTATTTGCAAGCACGTTTTGCTGGGATCTGGGCGATTGGCTTAAATTTTAGCTATCGCGGCTATTGGAGCGCCATCAAGCGAACCGAATATTATCTGCGCACCCTCTTAGTCATGCACAGCTTGAATATTTTGCTCAATTATTGCCTGATTTTCGGTAATTTTGGCTTCCCTGAGTTGGGCACTATGGGCGCAGGAATTGGAACTTCGGTCTCTTTAACCTTGGGAACTTTTTATTATCACTACCTAGCGCAGAAACATACTTCCGAATTTGGTTACCTCAAGCATTTAGCGCGCTGGGCGACTTTAAAAGACATTATCAAAATATCCTTACCGTCCTCCATCCAGCAGCTGTTTTTTGCGGCTGGATTTACCGCCCTCTTCTGGATTATCGGCAAAGTCGGCACTAATGAATTGGCCGCAGCGAACGCCATAACGAACGTAATGCTAGTCGGAATATTGCCCTGTATCGCGTTAGGCATTGGCGCTGCAACCTTAGTCGGGCAGGCTTTGGGGCGCAAAGATCCTCAAGATGCTTACCTCTGGGGCTGGGACGTTTCCAAAATGGCTTTAATCTTCTCCATCGGTTTAGGCATCATTTTTTATCTATTCACCGATCCCATCATGGGCATTTTCTTAAAAGAAGAAGCGGCATTAAAAGCAGCCCATTGGCCTTTTAAGCTCTCAGCTTTGGTGATTATTATTGATGCTGTGGGACTGGTCTTTTTGAATGCTTTGAGTGGCGCGGGTTACACCAAACCACCCATGTACGTTTCGCTAATTACCCAATGGCTAATGTTCCTACCCGTTGCATTTTACTTGGGTCCGATTATGGGGCTTAGTTTTACCCTGATCTGGGTTGCCTACGGCGTTTATCGAGTGATTCAAACCCTTGCGTTTATTTGGCTATGGCAAAAACGCAGTTGGGCTGAAGTAAAGATGAACTCTTAACTCTAGCTCCTTTATACCTCACTTGAGCATATTTGAAGCGGCCGCTTTTGAAATCTGCAAGAAGTAATAGTCGTACTTATAATCTTTCTCAAAGCCATATTCTTTATACAACTTATGCAGTTTATGATTTTCCTTACGGGTCGTTACTTCAATTCGAATAGCCCCTGCTTCGCGACAATCCTGTGACAAACGATCCAATAATTGTTTAGCCATTAAACGCTTATTGGCACCCGATTTCAGGTAAAAATCATTCAAGATCCAAATCGGCGCTAAGCCAATGCTGGAAAAAGACGGGTATAAAATCACAAATCCATGCAACTGATCTTGCGACTGAGCCAAATAAATCATGGCTTCGTTAGAGCTTATTCGGGCTTGCAAATATTCTTTAACCGCAGCTTGATCCGAAGCCTGCTTAAAGTGTTGACGGTAATCATCAAACAAGGGCACTAGCTTATCTAAGTCATTGATATTGCATATTTTTATATCCAATGCGCACTCCATTTATTGAATTTATTCGCTATTCAGGAAGAATTCAGTTTGCATCGACTAAAGTAGGAACCATAGTTAGCAAAAGCTATTTTACATAGATTTGTTAA
>JABXIW010000373.1 GCA_013372875.1 Gammaproteobacteria bacterium
AGTGCGGTGAGCCATCAGATTCGCTTACTTGAAGATTATTTGGGCGAATCGCTTTTTATTCGCCAAGGTCGCAAGCTTTCACTATCGGATACGGGCGCGCGGTATTTAGAAGACATCAGCCCGGCTATTAGTTCAATTGCGATGGCGAGCCAAAAGGTGCGAGAAGGGGATAAAGGCAGTATTCGCCTAGCGATTTACAGCTCGTTGGCGGTAAAGTGGTTGATCCCACGTTTGGCAGACTTTAAGCGCTTGTATCCTGAAATCGACCTCACACTCAATATGGTCGCGGGCGATCCAGAGCAAACGGACAGCGTGGGCGACTGCTTTATTACTGTGCAAAAACCGAAACGAAACTATATGGCGGTTAAGCTTTATGCTGAAACGCTGTACCCAGTTTGTAGCCATAAAATTTGGAAAGAAATCCAAGACCAATCTATCCCCGACGCACTGTGGCAATATCCCATTCTCTCTACAGATTCTATTTATCGTGAACGAGGGAAAGATTGGGCCGAATGGTGCAAAGCGGGCGGTTACACTTTACCAAATGATGTCGATGTTCAGCATTTTAGCCACATGCTCTTGGCGATCGAGGCTGCAAGGTACGATCAAGGCATCGCGTTTGCCAATGACTTCATGTTGAACGAGCGAGATAAAGCACAAGACTTGGTTTACATCCCATCTCATGGTTTAGAAACCGGCGACAGTTTTTATTTTGTGCACAAGAAGAACCGAGCAAAGCAGGCCGAGATCGTCAAACTGACCAACTGGTTAAAGCAGCAGTGTCTGTGATTAAGATTAAATATTCTTTATTAAGAAGGAAAATAGAAAAGTTGTGTCTAATTATTTCGTGTTTTATTGAGTTTTTATTCACTAACATCTCGCTCGGTTTAACGCCAAGCGAGATGGATAACGCGACATGCTTAAGGAAGGGCGATACACAAACTCAATAATAAAACAGGCAGTGAAATACAATGTTAAAGAAAACATGGCTAACAGCAGCCCTTCTAGCAACTTGTTCTATGGCAAACGCCGCTCCTTATATTGGTGCATCGATCGGTAAAGCAACGTTTGATGATATCAGTGGTTCAATCAAATCAAATACTTACAACGCAAGCGAGAAACTTGAAGTTAAAGACAACGAAAGTCTGTCTGGCAAAGTTTTTGGTGGTTACACATTCAACGAGTATATCTCTCTTGAAGGTGCGATCGGTGGTTACGACGCTCTAGACGGCTCTGTCGTTACCGTTGGTGACATGAAGTTTTTGGCTATCCAACCTAAATTAACGCTGCCAATTGGTGACCGTTTCAATCTTTTCGCGAAAGCGGGTCTTTCTTACTTCAACGCGGAGTTTAAAGTAAGCAATTCTGTGCTAACTGGTGACGAAGGCCACACGACGTTTTCTGAAACGACAGTAACCGGACTTTACGGCTTAGGTGCTGAGTTCGCGATCACAAAAAATCTAGCACTACAGGTTGAATGGGAATACATAAAACCTGAGTTAGACGTAGCGAAACTAGGCAGTGAAAAAGTCACCGTTGAAGCAGAAATCAGCGCGTTCTCTGTCGGTATGAGCTACCGTTTCTAAGCATTTTTATTCAAGTTCTTTGGGCTTAACCCAAGCGGTGTGCTGTTGTTTGTTCAGTTAAGCCCTCAGTTTGAATTCATATAGATATGACACAGGAAGTTTGGTCACTAAGCTTCCTGTGTTATTTTTGGTTTTTAGAAAAACGCTCAGGAAGCACTGTGAACGATGTAAATCTTAGATATTTAGATTTTCTGCTCAAACATTTTGAACCGCATAAGCATCATTTAGTGACGCTTAGCGAACTCGAATCTGTGATTTGCACGTCCAGACGTAACGTTTCCATTGTGATGAAAAAGCTGGCGGCTTACGGTTGGGTGGATTGGCAACCGGCGATTGGGCGAAGCAACCCAAGCCGCTTGAGTATCACCATTACTTTGCAACAAGCGATGACCGAGTTTTTGGTGGAAGAGCTTGCTAGGGGCAGAATGAATTCGATAACAAAGCTTATCGATTGGTTCGGCCAAACGGCGGTTCGTTCGCTTACGATTGCATCGGAAAAAGTGAACGAGCTGAATGAGTCTAAAAACGCCATTCTTATTTCTTCTTATCCCTGGGTTTCAAATATCGATCCCGCAGAGACCTTCCGTCATACCGAATTACACGTGGTCAAAAGTGTTTATGATGGGTTGCTAACACAAAACTCCAATGGTGGCATTGAGCCCGCTTTAGCGCATGAATGGAAAATGGAAGAAAACGTCATGACGTTATGGTTAAGGCCGGGCATTTTTCGTCATGATGGTGAGCTTCTGAGCATAGACGACGTGGTTTGGAGTTTAGAAAGACTCAAGCAAATTAAAGGGCCGGTTTATGAGCTTTGGCAATGCATTGAAACCGTCACAGCCGAAACACCGAACTGCTTGAAGATAGTGCTCAAACGCGCAAACCAATTCTTTCCATACATGTTAGCCACGCCACATGCCTCAATATTGTGTCGAGACACGGCCTCTTTTGGCTCGGGTTATTCATATCATATCGGCACTGGGCCATTTCGAATCAGCAGTTGGAACAAAGAGAGCATCACGCTGCAAGCGCACAAAGAGTATTTTTCTGCACGCGCGCTTTTGGATCAAATTACGCTTTCTCACGGCGATGTTCAAAACTTGAATATGCTGAGTTTCAATCAAGTCTCAGACCATGTTGAGATTGAAAAAATCAGCGCACTTTCCTATCTCACTTATCGTGAGAGGCGAGATTCGCAACTGACGAAACAAGAGTGGCGCCAGCTTGCCAACTATATTAATCAGCAGAAGCGGCACCATGAGCCACAAAGTGCCGTCGACAGTATTCAGTTATCGCCTCTTGAGCTAGGTTGTAGCGCTGAGACAGCGCCAGCGCTACAAGGCAAAGTCGTGCTTGCTGAACCGATATGGACTATCCCGAACCTGATGCGCCATTCTGAATGGTTGCATGAGGTGATTCGTAGCACGGGGCTAGAGTTAGAGGTCATCAAAGTGGAAGACATTAGTTTTCCCGAGTCAGTTTCACACTTGGCGGATTTATTGTTCATTGAAGAGGTCATGGAAGCGCCATTTGAATATGGGATCTTCGAATGGCTATCGGTGGCGACTGGCTTACGTTTTAGTTTCGAACAAAACCAGATGGAGCGTCACCGTGAGCAGCTTCAAGAAGCCATTGCCTATGAACAACCGATTTCTCATTTGCTGGGTATTGAAGAAGCACTACGCGCGCAATATGTCTATTTGCCTTTGTTCATTGGCTACGAAGAAGTGACAAAAACTCAACAAGTTCGGGGCGTGCAAGTTAAGAATACAGGCTATAGCGACTTACACCGACTTTGGATTGCTCACAGTAGTTAGCCCGTTTGATGCCAATCGCATCATCATATTCTAGAAAGCAAAAAAGCCATCAGTACGATGGCTTTTTTAGATTTCAAATTAAAATCTGAGTTAGAAGTTGTAAGACACGCTTACGCCAACAACCCATTGGTTTTCGCTATCTACAACAGATGAATCACTGATACCACTGCCTAGGCGAGTGTATTGAGTTGTTTGGTTGATTTGCCAGTTGTCATTAATTGGCATAACCAGTTTGTAGCCCAGACCGTAGCTTACCGTTGCATCACCTTTGTATGCTTTGCGGTTTGCCGTCGCTTCACGATCTTTGATGCCAAAGTAGTAATCTACGTAGTCTTCACTTTGATAAGTTAGGTTAGCAAAAGGAACAAAATCAACACTACCGAAGTTCATGATGTGGAAGTACGTCGCGCCCGCTAAGTAACCTTTGTATGCGCCGCTGATGTCGTGTTGTAGGTATGTCGAGATGACGTTGTGCTCATCTAGAGTGAAATCGGTATTTAGACCTAAATCAACCGCTAAACGACGTTTTTGTGTGCCTTTCAAGCTCTTTGCTACATCGCCATCACGAATAATGCCGCTGCCTACCACGTATGCGCTCATGTTGATCAGATCGTTGGTTTCACCCAAGAAGCGGTAGTTGATGCCGCCCAAATCTGCATTGAAGTCTTCACCGTGGTAACCACCGTTTAAGATTGGTGCAGTATTGTGTTTTTGATCTTTAAATAGATCACTACCTTGAGCTACGCCCACTTCCGCAACCCAACCACCTTGGTTGTTGTAGATGTTACCGTTACGGATGTATGTGTCACCTGCCGTTGCGGTGCCAGCTGCTGCCAAAGTTAGTAGTGCGATAATTGTCTTGTTCATTTGTATTTCCTGTACCGTTTATTTTATTTTGAACAGTGTACAAAATGATGTTGTAAGCCTCTATCAGCAAAGCGTATGGAAATGTATGGCTTTCGGTGATTTCGCTTTTTGCGTAATGACAAAACCGTATGGTTGGGGGAGGGGAAGATTAGGGAAGACAAAAAAACCGAGCTTGGGGAGGCTCGGTTTTCAACATCTATCAGGTCAGAGTGACGATTATTGTTGCTTTGTTAGGTTGTAAAACGAAGCTAATTCGCCAGTTGCTTTCTCACCGTTCATGTCTAGCATCATAAGCATGTTCTCGCCTACGAAGTATTGGTTTGGTGCGTCTTCGTCGGTCAGCGTTACGATGCTGCCGTTTTCATCCCAAGTGAAGTGGCCTTCTGATTTGAATTTGCCATCTTCTTTGTCTTGGTAGTTTTGCTCAAGCACGTAGCTGCCATCTTGATTTAGCGTCAGAGTCACGTCGATGCCCGCGCAATCAGCACATGGTAGTGTGCCTTTGTAAACGCCATTCCAATCTAGCGCGTTTTTCGCGTTGTGCTCTGAGTCTACAAACGTTTCTGTGGTGATCACTTGTTCTTCTTCCACAGGTACTGCATCGACAGGCAATTCAGTGTCAGTGACTTCCATTTCTACTGCTTGAGGAGCTTCAACTGCACTTGTTTCTACTGGTTTCTCGTCTTGACAGCCTGCAAGAATAATTACCGCACCAGTTAACGCCAACATTGTCTTTTTCATTTTATCCCTCTTTAAATCAAGATTTTGTATGCCGTTAATATTAGCCCTGTTTCCGACGTTTACGTCATAACAAAGCAATAGAATGATCTATCTATGTCAATAAAACCGGTGTTTTTGGCGCTATCCAAGCGTCGCGCCATGACTTGGAGACAAAGTAGTCAGAATCATCAAACGCATGTAAATGCTTGAATTGTAGGGCTGAGTATTGAGCTGGATTTAAGCAAGTGGCAATTGAAGATTCGTTGTTGTGTGAAAACAGCCAGCATCTTATTAAATACGATTTTTGCAAACTTAGATTATTAGCATATGCCAAAAATGTTATTGGCATATGCCATAATTTGGGCGTAACGTAGCACAGTGTTTGAGAGGGACGATAATGGCAAGACCAAAAATAGAAAGAAGAATATGCGGCCGTGCAGCGCACCATTGTTTCAAGCCCAATGGCGTGCCATTCCATCAGTTGGAGCAAGTCGCCATATTGCCAGAAGAACTTGAAGCACTGCGCTTGGCTGATTTAGAGGGACTCAGCCAACAACAAGCCGCAGATCAAATGGGCATATCTAGACAAACTTTTGGCAACACAGTAAAAAGTGCGCGGTTCAAGGTCGCAAAAAGTTTAGTTGAAGGTCATGCATTAGTTTTTCCGAATGAGGAGTCAAACTTATGATTTATGCTATTCCTAATGATGGTGAGCGGGTGGCAAACCATTTTGTCAAAGCGCCTTACATCGCTATTTATTCTGATACTGACGGAATGCTTAAAAACCTAGCAAACATCGCTGCAATGCCCCAAGCGGGCTGCAAAGCGAAGTCCCAGCTTATCCAATCTTTACAAGACTACAATGTAGAAGCTGTGCTGGTGCGCAACATCGGCGAGCGCGCATTAGAAAAGCTTTTGCACAGTGGCAAACAAGTGTTCAGACTTTCAACGCGCAGCTCATTGGAAGATGTACTTGCCGTTCCGAGAGAGCCACTGACAGACGCATCGCAAGGTCGTCCATCAACCAATCATCAGAAAAAAGGTGGGTGCGGATCATGTGGCTGCGGTGGTAAAAAAGCCAAACCTTCGTTGCTAGCACGTCCTAAACAGGCGGCTGCATTATTCGCCGCAAAATCGAGCCCAGCTATACTTAGCGTAAAGGCGTCGATTAAAAAGGCAGGTTAGTATGGTTTGGTTGTTTACCTTTCTTGGTTTTCTCGCGATTATTTTGTTGATGTCGCTTGGGGTTATCTTTCATAACAAGCGTATTCAAGGAAGTTGCGGCGGTTTAAACAACGTAGGTGTTGATAAAGTATGCAACTGCGAAACCACATGTGCAGAGCCTGAGCGTCACTTGTATCAAATCTCAGAGCCTAACTCATCACCTGAGCGCTAAGGCTTTTGGCCCATTGCGGCAAGGTTTGTCGAAACCAGTCCAAATATTTGCTGGTCTGCGGATTTTTTCTGGAGACCAGTATGTTGACTACCTCGACGACGATCCACGCTTTTGCTATTCCGATATCGCGCGCCAATTCTGTTGTTTCACCTTTCTCGGCGCACTTTACATACTTGCCTGCCACCTTCAAGTAATCATCAAATGTGCCCATGCCTTTGACTAGTGGCGCTAAATCTATCGCGACATGCCCTGTAGAAAAGCGTTCCCAGTCGAACAGCACTAGCTCGCCATTTTCGCGCTGTCCCCAGTTTCCAGCATTCGAGTCTCCGGAGATCAAGTTCTGTCCATCGAAAAGATGCGCCGATCGTTGTTGGAGGTTGTGGAAGAACTGTTCTGTCTCTGAGCCCAGTTCAAGTGTAGCGAGTGCTTGTTGGGTCGCTTGTGGTGTCCACTGATGGCGGTGATAAAAAACATCTGATGTTGGTGGAAGTTGGTGCAGTTTGATGAGTTGTTCAATGACTCGATCATCTTCAAGTAAGAATGCTTGCTCAACTGCGTGGGGAACGTATTCAATGTGCAGAACGTTTTTCTGGTCGTCGAATTGAATCAAGCGCGGTACGTGTATTCCAAGCGCGTTAAACTGCTCGGCATAGCGTTGATAAAACGCCACCTCTATTTGAGTAGGGTTACGTTTTTCTATTACTTGGACGCCATCTTTTTCGATGAGAAAAACTTTGGCACTGCCCATTTGGTTGAGTTCTTGTTGCGACACCGGACTTCCTGTCTTCATGTAGAGAGAGCTCACCTTAATCGCTGTACTTACGTTTGCCAATAGCCACGACAAAGTGCCTCAAAAATATTAAATGCAACTGTTTAAATATGATTTTGCTGTGAGTGTCTAAATTTTACACAGTTACGCCTGTACTCCGTTAAATTCGTTCTACGCTTACTATTCGTCTTAATAAAGGAGAACCAAAATGGCTGTAATGAAGCAGGATATTCCAAATCGTGTAACGGTTTACCATGACAATATCGACCAAGAACAAGAGCTGAAAAATGCGATGCTGCCAGAGAAACCGCGCTACTTTAACGGTGCTCCGACCTACAAAGCGAACAGCATCGAAGAGTTTGAAAGCAAAATCAGTCAGATAGGTTTGTCTCTCGATAAATAATTTTTCTTTTACCTAAAAGCGCCCTCAAAAAGAGGGCGTTTTTTATTTACGTGATTGATTTGAATCGTAGGGAATTAACCTTGTTGTGCACTGCCTTGGCAGACCTGTTTTTGCACTGCTGGTGGCGCGGGCTCGTAATGGCTTAAGGTCATACTAAAGCTGCCTTCACCACCAGTGATGGAGCGTAATCGACGAGCGTAATCTTGCAGCTCATTTACTGGTGACTTGGCTCTGAGTAAGGTGAAGCTGCTGTCGATTGGCTCGGTGCCTTCGATCAAGCCTCGGTTTCCAGATAAATCACCAGAAACATCGCCAACGTTCGCGGTTGGGATGTGCAGTTCCATCTGGACAATGGGTTCTAGCACAATAGGATCGGCGTTGTTAATCGCATCTAAAAAGGCTTTCTTACCTGCGATGACAAACGCAATTTCTTTCGAATCGACGGAGTGATATTTACCGTCATAAACGGTGACTTCCACATCCTTGATTGGGTTGCCAGAAATCGCGCCTTCCTCTAACGCTTGCAAAATACCTTTTTCTACAGCAGGAATGAGCGCGGTTGGAATGGCGCCACCCACCACTTTGTTGATGAACTTAAATCCGGCGCCACGCTCGAGTGGACGAACCTTCAATTGCACTTCACCAAACTGGCCTGCACCGCCACTTTGTTTTTTGTGTCGATAATGCCCTTCGGCAGGTTTGGTTATGGTTTCAAAGTATTCGACGCTTGGTTGGCAGGTTTCGACGTCCAGTTTGTACACGTTCGCCATCTTTTCTAATGCGACTTTGAGGTGAAACTCCCCTTGGCCGCTGATGATGGTTTCGTTGGTGCGAGCGCGATGTTCGATGCGCAGCGAAGGATCTTCACTGGCGATTTTATTCAGCACATCTCCTAACTTTTGCTCATCTCCACGCTTAAGAGGCTTCAAGCACAAAGAATACATGGAGTCAGGAAGGTCCAACGTTTTGAGTTGAACACCATCTTCTTCGTGAGAGTCATGAACGATTGAATCGAATTGGAGATCATCCACTTTGGCTAAAACGCAGAAGTCGCCTGCAAGCGCGCGAGGGATCTCGGTTCTATCTTTGCCCTGCAGTTGATATAAGTGCCCAACTTTAAATGCCTTGTTGCTTTCGCCAATATAAAGCTGGCTGCCCGCATTGATTTCACCCTGATACACACGTAAGTAGGCAAGTTTTCCCATGTATGGGTCGACGCTGACTTTGTACACGTGTGCGACGGTGTGCTCTAAGGTTTCGCAATTTACTTTGATTTTTTTGCCGTTCTTTTCCAGTAGAGGAGGATTACCCTCGTTTGGCATGGGCATGATCTCCGCCAAGGTACGTAGCAGCAGCTCGACGCCCGCACCGGTTTGTGCTGAGACAAAACAGACCGGAATCACATGTCCAGTTCTCAGTGCTTCTTCAAACGGATCATGCAGTTGCTCTGCGGTGAGTTCGGAGCCTTGTTCCAGATACAGTTCCATCAGTTCTTCATCG
>JABXIW010000445.1 GCA_013372875.1 Gammaproteobacteria bacterium
GGAATTTACCTTCACCAAACGCCAAAGAAAGCTCATTAACTGAAAGCTTAAAGCCCTTACTAAATAGCATGTCGATGTGAGGCATTAATTCGGACACCTGTTGTTCATCAAGTACTGGTGAGCTTTGATAGATCGACATAATTTGATCGAACGAATTACTATCGACATCTGCGATAGCAAAATTCAACTTAAAGTTATCAACATCAGTGCCATCCGTTAGGCGCATTTTTTGAGCATTAATGTTCAATTGGCTGTTTAGCTTCTCACCGGTTTCGTCATTCGACGTGTTGCCGCTGTAGCTCGCCTTTTCAATCAAAAATACCTGTTTAAGCGATGAATCAACCACATCTAACTTTTCTAGAGAAAAGGTTTGTTCACCAAGCCAATAGCCTTTCGCTTGCTTACCCTTACCTTTTCCACTCAGATCATTCAGGTGTAGCTCGTCACCATTTTCAAAATCGACTTGAACCGAAGGAATCGATACTTGGTACTTCAAATCACCGAGTACGGTAACATCGCCAGTCACTTGTGCAGGACTTGTCGAAACCGATACGCCTTGTGCTTCATTGCGATAGTTCCAGCTGTCTAAATCCAACGTAAACGCAGTGTTACCATTAAGCTGTGTTTTGCTATGCATGGTAAGCGGGAGAAAATCGTTATCCACCAGCTTAGAGTCTGCTGTCAGGCTAGTTAAGCCATGGCTTACATCACTCGTAACTTCGAACATAATCGGCAAACCATCGCGTTCAAACTGTGTTTTCAGTTCAGGGTCAACCACTGAGTATCGAGTTAATACAACGGAAGAAAGGTAGCCACGTTGGTATTCAACAACTTCGCCTTTGATCATCTTATCGTTCATATTGGCGATACCGTCTTCAATGATCGACTGACCAATTTGACCAACCGCAAGCGGCCAACACAACGCCAATGAGATTGCACCACCGATGGCGCCTAGTTTTTTTAAGTTTTGCATAACATCACTTTTCAGGTATTTGCGCTCAGTCTACCCCAAACCATTAACGGATAAAACATTGAGATAAATCAGACTATTGATGCTAATTCTAGTCCATTAGTCAGGAATCATACGCAGCTCGCACTCATTACGCCGTTTTATTGATAAAGTTTGCTTGGCCAAGTTTTAACCGGAGCTCAACCACCTGTGAATCGTTACGCTGTATTGTGTCTCGACAATAATCCAATCAGTGCAGAGCAGTTTCGATTGGAACTGTCGGCTTTCTCAAGCAAGTTTGATATTTTTTCTGTCGAATCGATAGAAGAAGCGCAAAGCGCGTTGGAATATCTTGAAGAAAGAGAACAAACTGTCGCGTTAGTGATCGCTAGCCATCACGCGCACTTTAATGGTGTGGATTTTCTCATTGGGCTGGACAAAACACCGCACACAGAGCGCGCTCGTAAAATTCTCATCAGTTGCTCTTCAGATATTGACGCGATACTCACGGCCGTCAACGAAGGTCGTTTGGATCATTGTTTGACCAAGCCTCTACCAGATAACGTCCTTTTTAATACCGCTCAAAAAGAGCTGACGCAGTTTATCTTACGTAATTGCAAAGAAGACTTGCTCAGTTATAGCCAAATCTTGGACCAGCACAAATTGCTACGTGCTCATATCGAAAATCAGATGAGCAATTACCAAGCAGGTTTCTTACACGACTATCACTCGATGTCTGATAATGAACTGGCAGAACAAGTAATCTCTGCCTTGCAACAATTTTTCAAAGCAAATGACGAAACAAAAGCTTGTCGAACCTACTCTCCTGAGCATTTGCTGACGGTTGAAGGGGAACCTAACAGCTTTTTATGGTTCATAACCAGCGGAGAAGTGGCGCTTTACAAAAGAGACGAACAAGGTATGCAGCGAGAAGTGGTTCGCCATACCAAAGGGAACATTGTCGGCGGCATGTCATTTGTAACTGGGGAATGCTCCTTTTCTACTGCACTTACGCTTACCGAAACAGAAGTAATTAAACTTGATAGAAATGTGTTCCGTAAAGTAATGCAGAGTGACTCAAACCTTCTCCCCCTATTTACGAACTTACTTCTTCGTCATTTCAATCGCCGATTACAGAGAAGCATCAACACAAAATTACAATTGCAGAAAACACTCGAATCACTTGAATCTGCTCATCAACAACTGATTGAAAGAGAAAAAATGGCCATGCTCGGCCAGTTGGTTGCGGGCGTGGCCCATGAGCTGAACAACCCAATAGCTGCGATTTTGCGTGGTGTAGAAAACCTCACTCATACCCTCGAAGGGCTATTAACTCAACTTCCGACAGCAGAAGTACAAATCAAAGGCGTTCAGCTTCTAACCAGAGCTCAAACCGCCAAGCCAGCCTCGACTGCCGAACTGCGCTCACGCGTCAAAGAACTCAACAGCACGTTACCTGATCGTACCATTGCCAAAAAAGTCGTCAATTTAGGCCTAGAGAGCGATTCCGAACTCGTTTCCCAACTCGCCAAGAAGAAAGACAACGCCTCCTCTACCCTAGAGACGTTAGAACAATACCACCAAGCAGGTGCTTCTCTCCGTTCTATCAATGTTTGTGCCGCTCGTATCGCTGACATGGTGAAGAGCCTAAAAGGCTACGCGAGATCTGATGATGAACGCATGCACTACGCCGATATCCATGAAGGCATCGAAGACACTTTAGTGATTTTCGAAAACAAGCTAAAAGTGCATCAAGTCTCAACAGATTACGCCCCACTTCCGCGTATGCTTTGCCAACCTATTGCATTGCAACAAGTGTGGACCAACCTAATTTCTAATGCGATTGACGCCTTTCCTGATAAAGGATCGTTAAAAATACAAACGAGAGAAGTTGAAAAAAACCAACAGCGTTATGCCGTGATTTCATTTGAAGATAATGGATGCGGTATTCCGGATTCGCAGAAAAAAGCAATTTTTGAACTCAACTTTAC
>JABXIW010000058.1 GCA_013372875.1 Gammaproteobacteria bacterium
ATCATAGTGACCGGACTACTCGGCATTGGCTTCTCACTTTTTACTTTAATGGATCGAAACATCTGCACAGCTAGACACAGTACAATGACACCAAATACTTTCGGCAAGTAATGAGTTGGGATCCATTCAGCAATGTTGGCACCAACAAAGCCACCAATCACCACTCCGGGCATTAGCCACTTCACAACAAACATATCTACGTTGCCAAGTTTAAGATGGTTGAGAGCAGAAGAACCTGATGTGACGATGATGCTTGCCAGAGATGTCGCAAGCGCCATGTGCATGCTCATTTCTGGAGAAATGCCCGCCCAAGGCAGCAAAAATAACAACGCAGGTACGACGATTAATCCGCCCCCAATGCCGAGTAGCCCCGCCATCACACCAACAAAAGCGCCCAGCGCCAGCAATAACAAAAATAAAGAGACGGTCACGATTACCTACTTTTTCCCTGCACGAACGAAGCCTGCAAAACCTTGTTGGATAAAGAAATCATGCATCATTTGATGAATCTCCTCTCCGTACGATTTTGTCATCGCCTGTTCCGCTAGTTTTTCTAGTTCCTGTTGTTGGCTATGACGAATCAAATACTTCACCTTAGCCACGTTAGATGTGTTCATACTTAAGCTGGTGTATCCCAACCCAAGTAATAAGAGCGCACCAAATGGGTCACCGGCTAATTCACCGCAGATACACACTGGCACATGATATTTATCGCACACGTCATGAATCTGTTTGAGTGCTAACAGCACTGCCGGATGCATGGATTCATAGACATCAGCGACGCGGGAATTGTTCCGATCCACCGCCAGTAAATACTGAGTTAAGTCGTTAGTACCAACAGAGACAAAATCCACTCGATGCGCGATGGCAGGAAGCAGATATACCATCGATGGCACTTCGATCATCACCCCGACTTTTGGAGCCTGGATACGCTCATCAAGCAAGACAACTTCGCTGTAGGCTTGGTTGATCAGCGTCATCGCATCATCCAGCTCTTTAATACCAGATACCATGGGTAACAAGATACTTAAATTACCACTTTCAGCACTGGCTCTTAGCATCGCACGCAATTGAATCAAAAAGATATCAGGATGATCTAACGTAAAGCGAATCCCGCGCCAACCTAAAAACGGATTGTCCTCTTCGATTGGCAGGTATGGCAATGGTTTATCACCACCGATGTCCAGAGTACGCATCACCACGCGTTGGTTCGAGTAGCTGTTTAATATTGCTCGATATTGATGATACTGCTCATCTTCCGATGGAAAGTGATGTTGAAGTAAAAATGCAATTTCAGTTCGATATAAACCGACACCATCGACGCCTGTGTTAATGGCGATGTTGCTATCGGCACTAAGACCCGCATTCAGCATCACTTCAATGTGCTGGTTGTCTAGCGTTACGGCAGGTAACGCGAGGTCTTTATTGACCATCGCGAAGAGCTCTGACTCTTCACTAACCAAACTGCGATACTCACGCAACAGCTGACGGTTGGGCTCTAGAAAAATCTCGCCCGTATAGCCATCAACGATGCCTAATTTGCCGTTAACCACATCCGTATTGATGTTAGCGCCCATAACGGCCGGCACACCCAATGCGCGCGAAAGAATTGCAGCGTGTGAGTTTGCGCCCCCTTCAAGCGAAACGACCGCTAATAAATGTTCTTTCGGCACCGATGCTAACAAAGTCGCAGTAAGCTCATTGGCCACTAAGATGATAGGACGATCGATGGCCGCATTCTCTTGCTCACTGTTGTGCAGAAAATACAGCAACCTTTGCCCCAACTCTCGGATATCTTGTGCTCGTTCACGCAAATAGACATCTGACATACGAGCAAAGCGGTTTGAATAAGTTTCGACTACCTGACGCAACGCCCAATCCGCTCGATCGCCTTTTTCAATCTGTTTCTTAAGATCGCCGCGCAACATTGGATCATTGAGCAAGTGGGTAAACAAATCGAATATCGCTAACGCATCTTTATTGATTTCGCTGTCGAACTTTTTCCGCATCCGGCGGAAATCATTCAGCGCACGCTCAATCGCTACCAGCAGCAGCTCTTGCTCTCGCTCTTTATCCAGCGTGGAAGACGGGAATACGTCCGACAAACTCGGCTGCGTGTTGTCAAACCAAAACTCTCCGATGGCGACACCTGTTGATGCAGGCAAGCCTTTAAGAACCGTCGGTTTTGAGGCTAATTGCCAATGACCTAAACTTTGCGCGTGAGCGATGATCACGGCTAACTGCGCAGATAAGGTCACTAAGAAAGATTCTTCCATCTCACTAAACAATCGTGGCGTCTTTTGCTGAATGACTAATACACCTAATACTTGTTTGCGATGGATGATTGGAGTGGCGAGGAAAGAGTGATAAACCTGTTCGCCAAGCTGCGGGAAAAATTTAAATTCAGGGTGTTTTGAAGCTTCTGCGAGGTTAAGAGGTTCTGCGCTGCGTTTAACGAGACCAACTAAACCTTCATTGAAATTAATGTGGATGCTATCGCCTTCAAA
>JABXIW010000307.1 GCA_013372875.1 Gammaproteobacteria bacterium
AATAGCATATTTTGGCATCTCGGTTGCAGTAGTCGAATTAGATTAACGATAAGACCGAGGTGACTTATGACTACTCCAAAACGCATTCTTTACGTTCATTATGGTGATAACTGGATTCGCGGCAGTGAAGTGGTACTACTCGATCTTATCTTGGGTATCGACCGAGACAAGTTCGAGCCAATTGTCTGGTCGAACTGCCAACCTCTGATTGAGAAATGCCAAGATCTTGGTATCAAAGCAGAGCACTCTACGTTCAATCTCGTCGGTGGCTGGTGTGCGCCGCGTTGGGACATCACGGGTTGGAATAACCTGATCAAACAAGGTTCAGCGCTCATCGAGAAGCACAATATCGACCTCGTTCATGTCAACAGCGGTGGCCCTTGCCAGTGGATGTCCTTAGCCGCGCGCATGAATCATGTACCTCTAGTCACGCAATTGCATTGTCACTACACGCTGCGCGATCGTTTTTCACTTGGCTTGCACCTTTCGCCGAAACTAATCTGTGTGAGCAAAGATGTAGGCCGTGAAATTCTGCGCGATGGTTATCCAGAAGAGCAACTGCACGTAGTGCACAACGGCGTCTCTTTGGATGACTCTGAAGCGCCTATCGACATCAAAGCGCGCTTGGGGATTCCTGCTAATGCATTCACCTTCCTTTCGGTTGGTTCGCTGATCAAACGCAAAGGGTTTGACCGCCTCATTCATGCTATGCGAATGCACAACTACCATCAAACCAATCCACATCTCGTGATTGTCGGCGACGGTGAAGAGCGCGAAAACTTGAAGCAATTAGTTACCGACCTTGGTATGCAAGACCGCGTGCACTTCGTCGGAGAACAGACCAATGCAGGCGCTTGGATGTCGGGCAATGCTGACGCTTTCATTAGCGGCGCATACGAAGAGGCTTTTGGTCTAGTCGTAGGAGAAGCGGCATTAGCAAAACTGCCAATCGTAGCACCTAAAACTGGCGGTATTCCCGAATTGTTCGAGCACAACCATAGCGCCCTTCTTTATCCAAACCAGGGGATGGCGGGACTGCTGAATGCGATTCAATTGGTCATGCAAGATGCCGACTTGCGAGAAAAACTGGCTGAAAATGCCTACCTACATGCTAGCCAAAACTTGACCACGACCGCTTCCGTCAAAGCGATTGAAGCAATTTATGAAACCGAGCTGGAAAACAAAACTGTTGTACCGATGCCAATGGCGCAGTGCATGAAACCCCTTTCCCGCTGGTTGAGCATCAACTGAGGAACAGACCATGAAACGTGTATTGATGTTCGATGCGATTCCAATGCAAGGTGGTTCCAAAATCGCCAATGCGGAGCTACTCAAACAGTGCAATAAGCTCAACGTTGTTGGTTATTTGGTGACAACAAAACCCGAGCATTGGACGCCACTTTTGGAAGACACGCCGCGCATCCAGATTCTCAACATAAAAGCGGCGCCGTTTTGCTCCACTCATGGCCTTATCTATTGGTTGATGAACGCGTTTTACCTGATTCAACTGCTCAAGGTTTGCATGAAGCTGCCAAAAATAGATTGGTATTTGGGGCTTTCTTGCCCAAGCAATGACATGCCTTTGTACCTGATGAGATTGTTCAGCCGTAAGCCAGTGGTACAAATGATTCACGGACCTGTTGGCGTCTCAAGATCGTCCGGCTACTGCTTAGTAAAAGCCAGCGCTATCTACTATCTGTCAAATACTCGCGAATCCTTGATTAACGCGTTGCAAGCCTATTTAAAAACACCAAAACCTGCGACGGAAAGATATTGGAGCACATTGAACGCCTCCACATTTGTTAACGGCCTTTCTCGCGAACGCTGGCCGAAACAAGCTAATCCAATCTCCAATCGCGTGTTTTGGGCAGCAAGTTTGTTGAAATGGAAAAACGTGGATTTACTGCTGGATGCCCTAACGCTAGAAAACACCACCACCATTCAATCCACCATTTGTTACATCAAACCGAATGTACCAGGCGTTGAATATTCCACTCCGGATTTTAATACCAAAGGGGTCGATTGGTATGAATCTCCAAACAACCTCAACGAATTGCGTGCACAGTGTGGTGTTTTTGTTTCCACCAGCGTGAACGAACCTTTCGGGCTTTCCATTTTAGAAGCACTGGCGTCCGGTATGTGTGTGGTTATCCCTCACGATGATAGCTATTGGGATCGCGTATTGACTCATGGAAAGAACTGCATCAAATACACACCGAATAATGCGGCTTCTCTGCACAACGCGATTCGTCTGCTTAATGAGTCACCGTGGATGAAGGTCACAATGGGACTTGAAGCCTTAAATGTCGCACAGCTATACAGCGCGGAACGCTGCTACATGCCAATAGCTCAATATTTATGTTCAGAGCATGCGCCAACCAGTCATCACAATGCCAAAGCGCGAAACAACGTCAAAGGATATGACCATGTCTAAAGCAATGACCAACATGTCACTTTTCGCGATTGCGTTAGTAATCAACAAAAGCATCAGCTTACTCATGTTGCCTGTGCTCCCACACTTTTTAACGCCAGAGCAAATGGGCAAACTCGAGCTACTGACCACTTTTGGCGTAGTGACAACCTTGTTGGTCAGCTTTGCTTTGCACGAAGCACTCTATCGTTTTGTCGGCGTGGAGAAAGACGCACAAAAAAGAACCGTTTCTCTCAACCAACTTTATTCATTGTCGGTGTTGATCGCCGGCGCGGTGGCTGCGATTCTCCTGTTACTGATTGCGTTGCTCCCTATTCCTGAACCTTTTACGCGCATCGAATTTGCTGTTGTCACGCTTGCCATTGTTCTGGAAGGCAGCATTGCGATTGGCACGGCTTGGCTGCGCACTCAAGATGACAAAGCCAAAACACTGCTTCAAGTGATGGTGACGACGACTCTACTGCAAGTCACGTTTATCGTCGCGGCGCTTGCGCTGCACCCGCATGTCACCTCGGTGCTGATTGGCGGTCTTATCGCAGCGGTCATGCAATTTGTTTGGTTACACATCATCAACCATTACACCCTTGCTCTGCCTCAGATTGCCTTAGCCAAGCAGTATTTGAATTACTGCCTACCAGTAATGCTGTCTGCGCTTGTCGCGTTTTGTTTGAATGGCGCCGAGCGCTGGTTCATCGGTGCAAATGCTTCGTTGGCGACGTTAGGCATTTATGCGATTGCGGTTAAGTTCGCAGTGGGTATGTGTATTTTGGTGCAGCCATTTGGCATGTGGTGGATGCCACGACGCTTTGCATACCTCGAAAATGGTCGAGATAATGAAGCAGTGCGTGTTTCCCATTTAGGGATGATTTATGTTTCTGTGCTCAGCGTGGTTGTAGCGACACTGGCAATGGTCATGATCACGAACTTCTTGCCAGAGACCTACCATGAAGCGGTACTGTACACGCTGTTCTTGCTACCGATTGCGATGCTCAAGGAATGGAGCGAATTGTTAAACATCGCCATTCTTTTCAAACGCAGAACCGGATGGTTGCTTGGTATTAATGTGGTTTCTGCCTTGGTTGCGATTGGGTTGCTGTTTGGGTTGTCTTCTCTCGGTATTTTTGGTGTGTTCATTGCGTTGTACTACGCGCAGCTTTGTAAACTCGGCTTAACTTACGCGGTTGGCCAACAGTGTATGACTCTACCATTCCATTTGAGTTTGATGGTTTTACTGCAAATTACCTCAGGTGTGGCACTGTTCCTGCTTCACTCTTCACAATCGATAGGAATCGCCATCGCAATTTGCATTTTGACATGCAGCCTGCTGGCAGGACTCGCCTTTCGTTACGTGAGTAAAGAAACCCGAAGCGCATTGAGTCAGCAATTCATTCGATGGCGCGGACAAGTGAAGAGATATTCGATATGAGCCCAACCGACGTGAGGACAAAACAATCCATTGCAGCGCTGACGATCACCGTCGTGATTGCGTTGCTTTGGATCGTGATGCCTCACCCCATTTTGATTGTGGCAGTGTGCTTTGCACCGTTGGCATTGCTGTTCGTCCTCAATCAAACCTTTTGGCTCGTGACACTGTTCGTTATCTTCTCTTTTTTCCGTATTCACGAAGCGTTTCCTGCCATTTACAGCTTTAAAATTCCATTGCTTTTATCCCTTGGCGCGTTAGCTGCGCTAGCTTTTCATCTACTGCTAAGTCGTCAACTTACGGCATTCTGGCACCCTTCACTCAAGTGGCTGTGCATTTTCTGGGGTCTGGTTATCATCGGGATTGTGTTCGCCTCTAGCCGAGATATTGCCATCACGGTATTTAAAAATACGTATTGGAAAATCATTGTGATGACCTTGGCGATCACTTGGCTGATCACCAAACCACAGCAGCTCGCTCAAATGTCCAAAGCGATCATCGTCGCCGGCATGTTGATTGGGTTAGTCGCGCTTAACAACGCTGCAAACGGCATTGATTTAGTCGAAGGCACTCGCGTGTCGATTGGGCGTTCCATTGGTTCAGTGCTGGGCGACCCTAACGATTTGGCACTCGTGTTGATGTTTCCTCTCGCCTTTACCGTTAGTCAATTGATGGAAAAGCGCTCGCCAACTCTGTTACGACTCTTCGCGCTTATCACCTGCTTTATCCTGTTTTTCGCAGTGATACAAACACAAAGCCGTGGCGGTTTGTTGGGGTCGCTCTCCGTGTTTGCTTACTTCGCCTTTAAACACATCAAAAGCAAAACCTTGGTTTTGGTTCTTGGGACGGTTGCGGCTATAGCTTTGTATGCTTTTGCTGGGATTTCGGGGCGTGAATCCGGCGGCGCAGCAGAAGATGGTATCGACGCATCGGCGATGGGTCGCTTGTACGCATGGGAAGCGGCTTTCAAAATGGCACTCCACCACCCGTTTACCGGAGTGGGACTGGATAACTTCTACTTCAACTACTATTTCTACAGCCCACATTGGGATGGCATCAACCACGCGGTGCACAGTACATGGTTTGGTGTGTTAGCGGAAACCGGATTTGTCGGGCTAGCGGTATTCATCACGCTGATCGTCTCGTTGATTCGCACCTCTTTAAAATCCATTTCGCTGCTCACACCCGATTCCGATTACGCACTGACTGTTGGCGCAAACGCGGTACTGAGCGGCCTTATCGGCACCATTGTCTCTGGTACGTTTCTTACTCAAGGCTTTACTTGGCCTATCTACATCCTTGCCGCGCTCACCGTGGTGGTCAGTCGTATCGTTCAATCTGATTGTCAAAATGAGAAATCCTAATCCTTTCATTTTGACAACAATACAACTAGCTGTTTTTAAAAGCTTAAATCCTTGGCACACATTGTGATTACTCCTTCTATCAGAAACCAAATCTTAAGAACTCAAGGAGAAACACATGACGGATATCATAGTATTTGGCGAAGACTTCGGCGGCCTACCATCATCAACGCAGCACATCGTTCAACGACTTGCCACCAACCATCGCATTCTTTGGGTTAATTCCATCGGTTTAAGACAACCAAAACCGACGGGTAAGGACATTCAACGTTTAGTGAACAAGTTTTCCCGCGTTATCAGCAATACTGGCTCAGATAAGCCAACCATGCATTGTGATGCGGTAGACAACATTTTCACGGTAAATTTGCTGACAATACCGGCTCCCCACTCTGCTTTTTCAAGAAAAGTGGCAGCGAAGATGATGCAGCACCAACTAGAAAAACACTTAAAAGCGTTGAACTTCGACAACCCTCTGTTTTGGACATCCCTACCAACCGCCGCTGATGTGTGTAATGCCATGAATAAACGCGGGCTGATTTACTACTGCGGCGACGATTTTGGCGCGTTAGCGGGCGTTGCTCATCAAACCGTTTTGGAGCATGAACGCACACTGGTTGATAACGCCGATTTTATTCTTGCTGCAAGCGACAAGCTGGCCGCTCGATTTCCGGATAATAAAACCACAACGCTGCCACACGGGGTCGATTTCAGTCTATTTTCAACGCCTGCAGAAAAGGCAAGCGACCTGCCGAACAATGGCCGTAAAATATTGGGTTTTTATGGCAGTTTGTCTGACTGGCTGGACTATCGTTTGATCGACCAAGTCGCCCAACACGCACCGGATTGGGATTTGGTTTTTATTGGACCGAATGAGTTTGCCCACAATCCATTACCACAGAGAGATAACGTTCATTACTTGGGGCCTCGCGCGCATCATTTATTGCCAAGCTATTCCCAACACTGGGACGCAAGTTGGCTACCGTTTGTCGACAACGCACAAATCAAAGCGTGTAACCCGCTCAAACTTTTGGAGTATTTAGCAACGGGTACGCCCGTTATTAGCACGCCATTTCCGGCTCTGATGCCTTACAAACACATGTTACACATCGTCGCCGACGTCGAAGACGTGTGTGCCAGCCTAAGTCACCTGCTGCCACCACCAAACGGCTCTACATCTTATGTCCAACAACAAAGCTGGGAAGCAAGAGCAGACCAAGTTGAGAAATTAGTGAGGGCACTATGAGCGATTTACGAGAAAACATCAGCGTATTACTGCATGGCGCGTGGCGACGTCGCTATATGATTGTCATTCCGATGCTTGTGCTACCTATCCTTGGTTTTGGCGTAAGCAAGCTCGTTCCAACAACGTACGTCGCACACACCAGCATGTTGATTCAAGAAACGGCGAAGATGAACCCGTTTCTGCAAGATATTGCCGTATCAACCATGCTTAAAGACCGTTTAAGTGCGTTGAGTACTTTGCTGAAAAGCCGTCACGTGCTCTACTCTGTCGCAAAAGAGCAAGGGCTGATTGACGATGACATGGGCGCGAAAGAACAAGAATTCATCATCAAAGATCTCGCTTCGCGCTTATCGGTTCAACAACTGGGTAAAGATTTTATCCAAATTCAGCTAAGAAGCGGTAAAGCACAAGGAATGGAGTCAATGTTAACGTCGGTGAGTAACCGATTTGTTGAGCAACTATTGGCACCGGAACGCTCGTCGATTAAGGATTCCAGTCATTTCTTGACCATCCATATCAATAAGCGAAGAGAAGAGCTCGACAAAGCCGAGCACGCTTTTGCCGAGTACAAAAACACCTACTCACACGCAACTCCAGAAATGCAGGCCCAAAGCTTGACCCGCCTAGCCAGCTTAAAGCAAACCTTGGCGGAGAAAGAAGCCGAGCTGGCCGGTGTGACTCGCAGTTTGGGGAGCTTGGACCAACAGCTTTCCAAAACCAATCCCGTCATCGGTAAGATTGAAGAACAAATTATCGAGATCCGAAGCGAGCTTACTCTGCTCCGCGCCAAATACACCGAAGCGCACAGCCTAGTACAAGGAAAATTGCGCGAATTAAAACGCTTAGAGCAAGAACGAACAGTTCTGCTCAGTTCAAAACAGCCAGAGCTGAACAGTAACCAATTGTGGGACATTGCGAGTAACGCCACGGTAAGTAGCCTTGGGGAAGCGCAGCCATTGCTCGTGTCTCAACTGCATCAACTGCAAATCATGCGTAGCCGTTTTGAATCACTCACCGAAGAAACCGTCAGCTTACAAAAGATGATTCAAGAGCTTGAAAGCAATGCACATCGCTTTGGTAGCACCGCGAC
>JABXIW010000208.1 GCA_013372875.1 Gammaproteobacteria bacterium
GGCGATTTACGATACCATGCAATTTATCAAACCAGATGTCAGTACGGTTTGTATTGGTCAAGCCGCTAGTATGGGCGCTTTCTTATTAACAGGTGGCGCGGAAGGTAAGCGTCATTGTTTGCCGAATTCGCGCATGATGATTCACCAGCCACTAGGCGGTTTCCAAGGTCAGGCGTCTGATTTTGAAATTCATGCCAAAGAAATTATTGATTTGAAGAAACGCTTAAATGGCATCATGGCCAAACACTGTAAGCGTCCGATTGAAGATCTTGAGCGTGATACGGATCGTGATAACTTTATGACTGCGGAAGAAGCGGTTGATTACGGTTTAATTGATTCTGTTATTAATTCGCGTAAATAAAGTTGAAACTGACAATGGAAAGTAAAGTTTTTTAAACGCAAAAAGCCTGTTTTTACAGGCTTTTTTTATGTCTGTTGCAGAAATGGCACAATCATAAATAATTTGTAACAAGTTTGCGTTTGAATTGTCTAAAGCCAGAAGGTTTACTGCAATAAGGCTTTCATCATTGGGGACACCAATTCAGCATGGAAAGGCAATATCGACGGTTAAATCTATTTGAGCGTTTTATTTCTCGTTTTGCTTGGGTAAAACCGGGTGAAGGCCGTAGCGTGTTGTTGCTATTCTTTGGTCTGTTCACTCTCATGTTCGCTTATTACTTACTCAAGGTGATTCGCGATCCGTTAATTCTAAAAGATGGTACCGCTGAACTAAAAAGTTATACCACCGCTGGTCAAGCGGTTGTACTGCTGATCATAATTCCTTTTTTCACCCAATACTTTTATAAATTTTCCAACGCCAAAGATAAAACTCTTTTTATACGTAAAGTAGTGGTTATTTTTGCTGGCTGTTTGTCTTTATTTGCGGTTGGAGTCGCTTTTAACTGGTCTATCAGCATTGCCTTTTATATTTGGCTCGGGGTTTTTAGCGTTATTCTGGTTTCATTGTATTGGTCGTTTTGTGCTGATTGTTTCAATGTAAAAAGCGGTCAGCGACTTTTTACCATTATCGCGCTTGGTGGCTCGATTGGCGCTTGGCTTGGAGCCTTGGCGGCAGGCTGGCTATATCCGCTTATAGGAGTCTTAGGCTTAATTTTTATTTCTACAGTTCTATTATTAGCTTTAGCCACGATTATAAAAGCCAGTATGAAGTCGATCCCAGAGGATGCCAAGCCGATTGATGTGCACGAAAAAGAAGCGCAAAAAGCCCAGTGGCACCGTGGCTTTGGTTTAATTTTTAAACGTAAATATTTGCTAGCAATTGCCAGCTTTATCGTTATTCTGAATTGGATCAACTCAATGGGCGAGTACGTTTTGGCTAAATTCGTCAAGCAAGCAGTGGCAACTTCCTCGAAAGCGCCAGAACTTTTTATGACCGAGTTTTATTCCAACTATATCGGTTGGTTCACCTTGATTGGCTTGGCCTTGCAATTGTTTGTGGTGACAAGATTATTTCGTCTGATTGGGGTTGGCGCCTCCATCATGATTTTGCCGGTGGTAATGATGATTAACTACGGTGTGTTATTCATGCTACCAGTATTTACCATCGCCAAATGGGCTTTAATTGCTGAAAACAGCGTCAACTATTCGATCCAAAATACCAGTCGCCATGCTTTATTCTTACCCGTTCCGCGCGAAGAAAAGTATCTAAGCAAAAATGTAATCGAGGCCTTTTTCTATCGCTTTGGTGATTTGCTCTATGCCGCCACAGTATTTATTGGCGTGACTTATTTTGATTTAGAAATTGGTGGTTTTATTGCCTTTAACTTTATCATGGCGTTAGCTTTACTGGGTGTGGCGGTCTATATTCGTAACGCCAATCAAAAGCAGTTAGATGAAACGGAGCCTAACTCACCACCAGTGCTGTATTGTCCAATTGAAACACAAGTGGTTTCACCTGGTGCTAAAACCGTTCTGGCCATTCCAGAAAATACTTTTATTGACCCAGATCTGGGTGACGCCATTCGTTACCGAATTGAATCGGTCAATGGCCCTTTGCCTAATTGGTGTCAGTTTGATGCAACTAACTTACAACTGGAACTGCATCCGCCAGAAGATTTTGCTGAGCACATCGACATTCGTTTAATTGCATACGACTTTGAAGGTTTACAAGCGGATACTGAGTTGAAAATACAAGTAGAGCGACCATTAACTAGCTAAGCTAGCCAAAGTTAATCAAGTCGCTCTAAAATCAAGTCGCGTCGTTTTAATATCGAATCAATTTGCTTGCGGTGCAAATATTTGCCTAAGGCCTGTTTTAAATTATCACTATTTAAACTTAGCAATCTTTCTTTATAACTAGGAGAGATGGTTTGTGGTGGCGTCAAACGTTCGAACACTTCGGTGTCGTACTTGGGCAAACTATTTTTGACTCGGAAAGCTCTAGTATGATCGATTAGCCAAAGCTGAGCATCATCTTCTGTATAGAGCTCATTTCCAGTATTACGATCTTCATTAAAAATTAGCCAATCAAAGATCTGCATCAAATCTCTAGCGGCGCTTTGCGTGCAGTAACCGTCGAGTGCGCGTTTTTCCATAATGAGCTCAGATTTGCTAACCGAATCTTCAACCCAATACTGCAAAATTCCCGTTTTGCCATCATGTTTATATTCCATCACAAAAGGCACCATATTGAGACCCAGCAATCTATCCAGTTCGAAAGCCGCTAAGTCATAAATAAAGCGATCTGCAAAGTTACCGACTTTGTTCCAGCGTTTATCTTCAAGATTTTGGTCAGTATCTAAATATTTGAAAATGGCTCTATGTTGTTTACCATCTAAGTCAAAGGTCAGGCGAATTGGGTTAGTATAAAAGTCCCCCAATTCTTTTTCGGCAGTGACTTTGGCTTTTTGGTAGTAATCACGTAAGTAATCATCAGAAAAACCATTTGGGCTGATGGGTTTGCGTACGGCATCGACTAAGGGTTGTTTATTATTGGCATCATTAATATTCAACACCTGTAAGCCATTAGCGGTAAGGTTGACCACACTGGGATTACCCTTGTAATAGGATTGCGACATACCCGTGTCGAGCATAATGACCTTGCCACCAAAGCGTGAGCGTACCTTTAAACTGTTATCTGGAGTGTGTCCCAAGAAGATTTGATTGGCGCCAAAATAGTTCAAAACGCTATTGATAGTTAATTCTTCAGAAAATTCATGGCAATACATATTGCCGCGATACCAAGTTGGGCCAAAAGAATCAAACAAAAGCGAATCGGCAAGTTTGACAAATTTTTGCGCCTTTTTAATGGTCGAGCGTTTCTTTAAAGCACGGCTTTGAATTTTGCCGTCGACCAACGCTTGCGCTACTTCTTTTTGATCGTGCTTGCTAAAGTAGTATTTAAATAACCCTGCATCGATCAGTTCACGCCATAAACGACTATATTCTTCTAGCTCCAACATTAATTGTTGATTAATTTGTTCGAGCGATTGGCCTGTTTTCGGTAGCTCATGAGAAAAGCCACCATGAGCAAACAGTTTGCCATCTTGCCTTAGCATAATGTTTTTGCCCAAAAGCCAGCGACCATATTTGCCATCAGGCGCATAGGCTTTGACGTGGCCGAAAAAACCTGGCGGGTAGAGTTTATTGAACTTGGCTAAACTTTCTTCATTGTCATCTAATTTAGAATAAAGCAGGTAATCCTTGTATACCTCATCGCGCAAACCAGCGGGTTCATCATTGGCAAATGCGGCAAACTCTGCTTCGGACACATAACGCAAATCCCCTCGAATATTCATGACTTCGTGGTTGCCTAAGACCATTAAAAAAGCCCCGCCAGCTTGAGCCGCTTGCTGTTCAAGTTGCATAAAAAAATCTAAGATTTGACGTGAATCAGGACCGCGGTCGACTAAATCGCCAAGGCTTATCAAGATCCGGTTACCAGCTGACCAGTTACCGTCCTTATTGACAATGTTAGCTTGCTGTAACAGTTGCAACATGGTGGCGAAATCACCATGAACATCGGCCATCACGGTAATGGGTTGATTGTCGAGCTGGCTGCTATTAGCGCCAATGATGGCATTAAATTGCTTGGGACTGCTGGCTAGCTCATTAGCGCAGGCAGCTAATGGCACAAGAGTGGTGAAAGCTGCCATCGCCACAGCCATTGAAACCGCTCGTTTTTTAATAAACATGAATCACTCCTTATGACTCGTATCACTCAAAATTAGCATATTTTACTAAGCCAAAGAAGCCTAATTGAATCCAACTTGTTTCAGAATTAAACAGATTTACTTAAAATTTACGTTAGGGCGAGTATTTTCCTTTTGTTGACCCTGAGATTTTGTTAATGTTAAAGCATATTGAAAGAAATAAATTGAAGTTTTGGCAAGAGTCCTCATTATGGATGCATAAAGCGGAAACTGAGCTGAAACTAACGAGACTGAGGGTCTGATGAGCGACAATTCTGATAAAAAAACACTATATTGCTCTTTTTGTGGCAAAAGCCAGCACGAAGTCAAAAAATTGATTGCTGGTCCGCGCGTATTCATCTGTAACGAATGTGTGGACTTGTGTAATGACATCATCATTGAAGAAGTCAAAGATATTTCCGAAGGTGGTCATTCGCGTGAGCTACCATCACCCAAAGAAATTAGTGCTTTTTTAGAAGAATATGTGATTGGCCAAGATCGCGCAAAAAAGGTTTTATCTGTAGCGGTTTATAACCACTATAAGCGTTTAGAAAACGAGCCACATTCTTCGGAAAATAAAGAAGTTGAATTGGGTAAAAGTAATATTTTACTGATCGGCCCAACTGGCTCAGGTAAAACTCTATTGGCTGAAACCCTAGCACGTATGCTGGAAGTGCCATTCACCATGGCTGATGCTACCACTTTAACTGAAGCTGGTTATGTAGGCGAAGACGTTGAAAACATCATTCAAAAGCTACTGCAAAAATGTGACTATGACGTTGAAAAAGCTCAACGCGGCATTGTTTACATTGATGAAATCGACAAGATTTCACGCAAGTCGGATAACCCATCGATTACTCGTGACGTATCGGGTGAGGGCGTTCAACAAGCATTATTAAAGTTGATCGAGGGTACTGTCGCTTCTGTTCCGCCACAAGGTGGACGCAAGCATCCGCAGCAAGAATTTTTACAAGTAGATACCAGTAATATTTTATTTGTGTGTGGTGGTGCTTTTGCGGGTATCGAAAAAATCATCCAAGAACGTACTGAGAAAGGCGGCATTGGTTTTGGCGCAGACGTAAAAGAAACTCATGACGGCAAAGCGATTGGTGAAATGCTGAAAAACATTGAGCCAGACGATTTGGTGAAGTTTGGTTTGATCCCTGAGTTTATTGGTCGTTTGCCAATAGTCGCAACCTTGCAAGAATTGGATGAGCACGCTTTGGTGCGTATTTTGACTGAACCAAAGAATGCTTTGACCAAGCAGTACAACAAATTGTTGATGCTGGAAAATGTGGAATTAGAGTTCCGTAAAGATGCGCTAGAAGCGATTGCGCAAAAAGCCATGCAGCGTCGCACGGGTGCTCGTGGATTAAGATCCATCCTTGAAGAAATTTTATTAGACACCATGTATGAATTACCTTCACTGGAAAATGTCAGCAAGGTGTGTATTGATGCAGCGGTAGTAAAAGGCGAGGCTGAGCCGCTTTTGATCTACGATTCGCAGGCTAAAGCCGCTTCAGAATAACCTTTCTATTAGCATCAATCTCTAAATATGGGCTCTTCCTGAGCCCAATTGAATGCTGTAATTCGTCATTGGTCATTAGATCAGACATAAGCCAGAGTTAGTACAACTAGGATAAAAAAGCTCAATGCAAAGCGATACTCAAGAAACGATTGTAGAAACCAATAATAAGCAACTTCCTTTATTGCCACTGCGTGATGTGGTGGTGTTTCCACACATGGTGATCCCATTATTTGTCGGGCGTGAAAAATCCATCCAAGCGCTTGAAGCTGCTACTAATGGCGACAAGCAAGTGATGCTAGTGGCACAAAAAGAAGCCTCAGAAGATATGCCAGAGCCTGATCAGATTTTTGATTATGGCTGTGTGGCGACCATTTTGCAGATGCTTAAATTACCTGATGGTAATGTCAAAGTCTTGGTGGAAGGGGTGCAGCGAGCCAAAGTTGTGCAATACACCGAAACTGAGCCCATGTATATCGCGGAAGTGGAAACCGTAGCTAACGTTTCTTTAAATCCAGCGGAAGAAGATGGCTTGGCACGTGCGGCTTTGTCCAACTTCGATAAATATGTGAAGTTGAATAAAAAAGTTCCTAGCGAAATTTTGACTTCTTTATCGGGTATTGATGAACCAAGCCGTTTGGCGGATAGCATTGCGGCGCACATGGCGCTGAATATCCAAGACAAGCAGCAAATTTTAGAAATGCACAATACTTCTGAGCGCCTTGAGCATTTGATGAGCAAGATGGAAGGCGAAATGGAATTGCTGCAAGTGGAAAAACGTATTCGCAGCCGCGTTAAGAATCAAATGGAGAAGAATCAGCGCGAATATTATTTAAATGAGCAAATCAAAGCCATTCAGAAAGAACTTGGCGAAGGCGAAGAAACTGCTTCAGAGCATGAAGAGTTAGCTAAGAAAATTGCTGAATCTGGAATGACTAAAGAAGCAAAGGAAAAAGCCGAAGCCGAGCTGAAAAAGTTAAAAATGATGTCGCCCATGTCTGCCGAAGCAACGGTAGTGCGTGGATACATCGACTGGTTATTGGGCGTACCGTGGAAAAAGCGCTCCAAAGTGAAACATAATTTAGCCAACGCCGAAGAAACTTTAAATGCTGATCACTATGGTCTTGAAAAAGTTAAAGAGCGCATTTTGGAATATTTGGCGGTGCAGCAAAGAGTTAAAAAACTTAAAGGACCAGTGCTCTGTTTAGTTGGTCCGCCAGGTGTCGGTAAAACCTCACTGGGTCAATCCATTGCTAAAGCTACGGGTCGTAAATACGTTCGCATGGCCTTGGGCGGGGTGCGTGATGAAGCGGAAATTCGCGGTCACCGCCGTACTTACATTGGCGCTATGCCTGGTAAAATCATGCAAAAAATGAGCAAGGTTTCGGTGAAGAACCCATTATTCTTGCTCGATGAAATCGACAAGATGGCGATGGATATGCGCGGCGATCCTTCTTCGGCACTATTGGAAGTATTAGATCCTGAGCAAAACCATACTTTTAATGACCATTATTTAGAAGTGGATTACGACTTATCCGAAGTCATGTTTATTGCTACTTCCAATTCGATGAATATTCCAGCGCCACTGTTGGATCGGATGGAAGTGATTCGCATCCCAGGTTATACCGAAGATGAAAAGGTGGAAATCGCTACGCGTTATTTATTGCCTAAGCAGATGAAAAATGCAGGTTTGCGTGACGGCGAATTGCAACTTTCTGAGTCGGGTATCAGAAGTATTATTCGTTTCTATACACGTGAATCGGGTGTGCGTAATTTAGAGCGTGAATTGGCCAAAATTTGCCGTAAAACGGTGAAAGAACAATTGTTGGCTAAGAAAGAAAAGAAAACCATCAAGGTGCACAAAGGAAATATCGACAAATATCTTGGTGTGCAGCGCTTTGATTACGGCAAAGCAGGTGATAAGAATGAAGTTGGTCAAGTTACAGGCCTTGCTTGGACATCAGTTGGCGGTGAGCTGCTAACCATTGAGTCCGTTGTGGTTGACGGTAAAGGCAAAACCAGCTTTACAGGTCAGCTTGGAGATGTAATGAAAGAGTCAATCCAAGCGGCGATGACGGTTGTGAGAAGTCGTTGCCTAGCGCTTGGTATTGAGCCTGATTTTTATGAGAAAAAAGATATCCACGTTCACGTTCCCGAAGGTGCTACGCCAAAAGATGGTCCGAGTGCGGGTATTGGTATGTGCACTGCTTTGATTTCGAGTTTAACTCGCATTCCCGTGCGCAAAGATGTGGCAATGACCGGTGAAATTACATTGCGTGGCGAAGTCTTACCCATTGGCGGCTTAAAAGAAAAACTGCTTGCTGCTCATCGTGGTGGTATCAAAAAGGTTATGATTCCAAAAGATAACGAGCGTGATTTGGCGGATATTCCAGCTAATATCAAAAAAGATTTAGAGATAAACTGCGTTAAGTGGATCGATGAAGTGATTGATATTGCGTTAGAGCGTCCACCTGAACCAGTGGCTCGTACCTCTGGAGCTAAATCTAAAGCGGCTGGAAAGAAGTCATCTAAGTCTGGGGATATACACCCTCACTAGTCCTTTAAGTGATTGAAATTTGCGCAAAAGCCCTATATTTAAAGGTTTTTGCGCCAATTCTTAGGAATTTCCTTGACACTTCAAAGTGCAAGTTGCTATAACAAACAACCTCATTAAAAACCAATGACAACCATCTTGGTTTTAATAGTAAAAAAACATCTTAATAACTCTAGAATTAAGGGGAAAGAGAGTGAATAAATCAGAATTAATCGATGCAATCGCAGCAGGTTCAGACATTTCAAAAGCAGCTGCAGGTCGCGCTTTAGACTCAATGATTGGTGCTATTACTGAGTCTTTACAAAAAGGTGAATCAGTGTCTTTAGTTGGCTTCGGTACTTTCTCAGTAAAAGAGCGCGCAGCTCGTACTGGTCGTAATCCACAAACTGGCGAAACTATCCAAATTAAAGCTGCAAAAGTTCCTGGATTTAAAGCTGGTAAAGCGCTTAAAGACGCGGTAAACTAGCCGCCGATTTCTGGGTGGTTAGCTCAGTTGGGAGAGCATCGCCCTTACAAGGCGAGGGTCACTGGTTCGAGCCCAGTACCACCCACCA
>JABXIW010000171.1 GCA_013372875.1 Gammaproteobacteria bacterium
ATGTTCTATGCGCTGTTCCACTCTATTTCGGCTTTCAACAATGCTGGCTTCGCTCTCTTTTCTGACAGCATGATGAGTTTTGTCAACGATCCGTTAGTGAGTCTCACCTTAGCTGGTCTGTTTATCTTTGGCGGCTTGGGTTTCACTGTGATTGGTGACGTTTGGCGACATTGGCGTAAAGGTTTCCACTTCTTACATATTCACACCAAAATCATGTTGATTGCCACGCCGTTACTGCTGTTGGTGGGAACGGTGCTGTTTTGGCTTTTGGAACGTCACAACCCCAACACTATGGGGTCGCTCACTACTGGCGGGCAATGGTTGGCCGCTTTCTTCCAATCAGCCAGTGCGCGGACAGCGGGTTTTAACAGTGTTGATTTAACGCAGTTCACGCAACCAGCATTACTCATCATGATCGTTTTGATGTTGATTGGTGCGGGTTCGACCTCTACGGGTGGCGGTATCAAGGTGTCTACTTTTGCTGTCGCGTTTATGGCGACGTGGACGTTCTTGCGTCAAAAGAAACACGTGGTGATGTTTAAGAGAACGGTAAACTGGCCAACGGTAACGAAGTCACTGGCAATCATTGTGGTGAGCGGAGCGATTCTCACCACCGCGATGTTTTTGTTGATGCTGACGGAGAAAGCTTCTTTTGACAAAGTGATGTTCGAAACGATTTCTGCTTTTGCAACGGTTGGGCTTACTGCAGGTTTGACAGCAGAGCTTTCAGAACCAGGTAAGTACATCATGATCGTCGTGATGATCATTGGCCGTATTGGACCTTTGACGCTCGCATATATGTTAGCGAGACCAGAACCAACGTTGATTAAGTACCCAGAAGACACGGTTCTTACTGGTTGATTTGTCAGTAATAAGCAAAATGAACGTAAAATAACGTTTTGAATTTAAAGTGATATTTTGACTTTTTTGAGCGTCGATTGGTCATCGGCGCTCAAACATTTATAAATAACGTGGTCTTCTGCTCAAATTTTCTTTTTGATCCCCTTGTCAGTATTCCCTTATCCTTTCATTTCTGTACCATTCATTCACTTAGTTTATATCTAATGCGTAAATAACCATCAGGTAACCGCTCATTAAATTGATGGGTATCTGAGTTCGTTTTACGCATGGTGAATTGAAAAGATGGAGCCGTACTTTGAAATTCCACACCCTTGCCTTGACCATGCTGACTGCACTTGTTGCCGGAAACAGTATGGCAACGACCCCACCATCACCAATTTGGCATCCGATCACGCTGAGTGACGGAAGCAATAGCGAGGCGATTTTACGCGGAACTGCTGATTTCCATTGGTTTGAAGACAAACAAGGCAATGCCTTGATTCAGGAAGATGGTGTTTGGTTTTTTGCTCAGATCCAGCGTAATTCAGACACCCCTGAGTTGCTCTCGACTGGTATTGAGAAAACCCAATCCAGTGATGCGCCTGATTCCGCGAAGTTTCGTCCTGACGTGCAAGTTAAGCCGGAGCTGTCTTCGTTAAAAGCGATTGAACCTATGGCTCGCCAAAACTTATTGCGCACGGCACAAGGTTATCAGGCGATGAGCAGCTCGAGCGTGAAACAGCAGCCTTTGTTGGTTGTGCAGGTTTCTTTTAACGATCAAGCGATGGTGCACAATTTCGAGCAACGTGTTTTCGACACGAATGGCCAAAGCGTTGTGGATTACTTTGATAAAAACTCTCAAGGTAAATTCAAAGTCGTCCCAGCTATCGAGAGTTACGGCACCGCGAATGATGGTGTGATCAATGTGACCGTGGCACAAAGCCACCCAAATTGTCACTCTAGTTCTAGCGACACCACATGTACGGCCAAGCTGAACGCCGTGTTTACAGAGACCTACCAAAAACTGGATCCGTACTTCAATCTTTCTGCTTACGACAGTAACCAAGATGGAACCGTTGAACCTTCAGAGTTGTCAGTGATGTTTATCTTTGCTGGTGGCGACCGTTCAACCGGATTCCTTGACCGTCCTGCTATCTGGCCACACAAATTCTCTCACAATGATGTCACGCTAGATGGCAAAAAGATTACTGACTACTGCGTATTTGCTGACTACCAAGTTGATCATCAAGCGACGTTGGGTGTGATCGTACATGAGCTTGGCCATTTAATGCTTGGCTTGCCGGATTTGTACGCAAGGAACAGTGATGCCTCGATTGGTTCTTGGGGCGTGATGGGCGGTGGTTCATGGGCACAGAAACCGGGAGACTCATACGCAGGAGACACGCCGGTGAACATGAGTGCGTGGAGCAAACACGCCGCTGGTTTCGTAGTACCAACGATCACTCATGAAAGCCCGATGCCTATTTCCGTGAACAACGACGACGTCAAATTGGTGTATCTCGACCCATACTTAAAAGAGTTTGGCCCACGCGTGTATTTGGAAAACCGTACCTTTAGCGGTTACGACCGAGCATTGGCGGCAGAAGGGGTATTAGCGACGTCTGTGAACGTCCAGAACCGCTTTAACGATGTTGGCGCGATGCAGGTTCAAATCATGCAGGCTGATGGTCTGAATGAGTTAGAAAATGATGGAAGCAGTGATGCCGGCGATTTGTATCCTAACGGTGGCACTGAGATTTCCGACACTTCTAATCCAGGACTTCAAGCAATTGCTGGGTTTGAAACTGGTGTTCGTATTTCTAACATTGCTAGCAGTACGAATGGCGGCAGTTTCTCCCTTGAGCAAGCGAGCGAGCCAAACAAATCGGCTTGGCTGAACTCTCTCTATCAAGGTTATGTGTTTGCTAGTAGCACAAATACGCTGGCGGTTTCACTAGATTTAAATAACGCTACAGAACTGGATGGTATTCAGCTGTACGCGCAAAGAAGCAGCCTTCAAAGTGACATGACTTACCGAGTATGGCGATTCCCATTCTCAGGTAATGCGGGTTACCGTTTGGTGTTAGACCAAGACAGCGCTGAACTGCTACAACAAGGTTCTTTCCAAAAATCATCACGAATCTTATTCCCTCAGCCAAGTCAACTAAGTGCTGGTCAGCATCTGTTGGTGGTGGAATTGGAAGGCGGTGAGTTTGAAGCGAACTTTGATTTTGGTCGTGTTCTAAAAACTGAAAAATCCTCTTTACCTGTGATGTGGACAGGCAGCAATAGCGACATGTACACATTTGGTTTGAATCAGACAGGCTTCTCTTTCGTACCGTTTGCCGCGCTGCTGAATGTGGATGCGAGTCATGTCGTTGAGGCAAAAGCAGACTCATTGCAAACCGATAAGAACAAGTCAATCGAGTTGAACTTGATGGACAATGACTTTATGGCCGTTGGTTATCAGTTCAATGTGGACATCGTTCAACAACCAGAACATGGCACCATTTCGGGTAATCAGTACCAACCTGACATGAACTTTGTTGGTTTGGATCGTTTTCAATATCGTTTGTTGTCGATTGATGGTGCCTACTCATCTTCAATCGTGAATGTTCAGGTGGAAGTGCTTGGCAGCAACGAAGCGCCAGTTGCCGTGATTAATGTTGATAATCAAGACATGACGGTTGGGCAGCGAGTCACGCTGTCTGCGTTAAATAGTACGGATGCCGATGGTGACGTGTTGAGTTATCGATGGGAGCAGTTGGCTGGCACTTCAGTTTCTCTTGGCAATGCAACCAGTGTTAGCGCAAGCTTTACGGTGCCTCAAGGTGCTAAAGCGGGTGAGGTTCTGACATTCCGTCTTACGGTGGCGGATCCAAGTAACGAAACTTCCAGTGTGACCATCGATTTAACCGTGCAAAACTCAGCTCCAATTACGCTAGCGGATACGGCGACAGTCGCCGTCGGTGAAAGCATTGTGATTGATGTAGCGGGCAATGATTCGGACGTGAACGGCGATAAACTGGTTGTACAAAGTGTACAAAACTTAACGGGCGTAGGAATCGCGAGTGTAGAGAACGGAAAAATCCGCTTTCAAGCACCGGATAGTCCGGCTGACGGCATCAAGCTGCAATACACGGTTTCGGATGGCAAAGGTGCTACTGCAACGGGTGAAGTGACCGTGACGGTTGTTGCTTCTTTGAAAACAACGACGTTTAAAAACTCGGAGGGGGGCGGCAGTGTTTCTTATTGGGCTCTGATGTTACTCGCTGTATTGGGCTGGCGACGCCGCGTCTAAAACGGTATTAAATTTACGGTATAAGCCACTCGCATCGAGTGGCTTATTTTTTGTGTCTGATTTATTTCGACTTTGCTCTCATTATCTTATGAGATGTGTTTCTCATTATTTTTAAAGCGATTTTTCTACTCTGCGGTTACCCTAAGGGCAGATTTTTACAAATTAAGGATGTTGTATGTCAACCGAGGACTTTTCTGTTTCGGCAGTATGCCGAGAAGCGGCAGTGATGGTCAGAAGGAACCTACTCGCAATTGTCATTGCTTGTATTCCATTAATCATCGTGCACTCAATTTTTGTGTTTATGTATCCTGAAATAACGGGGCAAGATCAAGCGAGCGTCCAAGAAGGAAACATCACGGGATTTTATTTCGTCACAATCGTTTTATACCCACTTGTTGCTGCGATGGCTGCTGTGCGTGTGCACCGGATTTATTTGGTTGGCGATTACATGCACTCGGCGTTGGATGTGTTTCGTTTGTCGGCCCGAGAATTCCGTTTCATTGGCTGGTGGATATTGTTTGGACTGATGATGATGCTCGTCATTGGTATCCCAATCTTTGTATTGTCGTTTATCTACATTGCAGAAAGCGGTGAACCCGATTTTGTCGCCATGGCGTTTATCACAACAGTTGCAAGCATTCCAGGCTATTGGGTGATGGCGCGTTGGTCGTTTGTTCTGCCAGCGACCGCAATGGATCATCAGCCGCGCAGTTTGCGTCGTTCATGGAACCAAAGCAGACCATACAACAAGCAAGTATTCATTTTGATGGGATTAATTCCATTAGGTGCAGGATTACTCAGTCAGCTTATCTTTAGCCACTTTACGAATTTCTTCATGCTGAGTTTTGTTGGCGTTGCCTATGGTATTTTCGGCGCGTACCAGCTGGCATTGTTATCGTTGAGCTATAAAACGGTAGTGGATATCGAACGCGCTCGTTTTGATACGCCATCAGAGCCACCAAAAACGGGTGAAGAATTTTCCGCTTAGTCAATTTGATCGTTTTTACATACCACCTCCGTTTGTGAGGTGGTATGTAGCGGGTGAATACCTTTCCTGCCGTCTTCGCGTTATTCACGCAAAATACCCATGCCCATTTCATGGCTGAATGACAGTGACGTTCACACGTATACTGACAACAGTACTTCTTTTTATTAAGGAACCCCACATGTCCATTTGGCAACGGGTCAGTTTCACCCATCGCTTTAGTCAATTACCGTCAGCTTTCTATACTTTGGTCGAGCCACAACCCTTGGATAATACTCGCTGGGTTGCTTGGAATGTTGAGTTTGCGCAGCAGTTTGGTTTACCAGCAGCGCAAAACGATGAGCTATTGGCGGTTTTTTCTGGGCAAAGCGAATTCGAACCGTTTCGTCCTCTGGCGATGAAATATGCAGGGCATCAGTTTGGCGTCTACAACCCAGACTTGGGCGATGGACGTGGATTGCTGTTGGCGGAAATTGAGCATCAAAATGGCACTTGGTTTGATATTCACCTTAAAGGCGCGGGGCTAACACCCTACTCGCGAATGGGGGATGGCAGGGCAGTGTTGCGCTCAACCATCCGTGAGTATCTATGTAGCGAAGCCATGGCGGGGCTTGGGATCCCGACGACTCGTGCTCTTGGCATGATGGTTAGTGACACGCCTGTTTATCGCGAGAAAACAGAATTCGGTGCAATGTTGATTCGTATGGCGGAGACCCACGTGCGTTTTGGCCATTTCGAGCACCTTTTCTATACCAATCAATTGGCAGAGCAAAAGTTGCTGGCGGACAAAGTCATCGAGTGGCACTTTGCTGATTGTGCGTCGGCAGAGAAGCCATACGCTGCAATGTTTGGTGAAATTGTTCAGAAAACAGCAGACATGATTGCTTACTGGCAAGCGTATGGGTTTGCTCATGGCGTGATGAACACCGATAACATGTCAATTCTCGGGCAAACCTTTGATTACGGGCCATTTGGTTTTCTCGACGATTACGAACCGGGGTACATTTGTAACCATTCTGATTATCAGGGGCGTTATGCGTTCGAGCAGCAACCGCGAATTGCCCTGTGGAATCTTTCTGCTTTGGCGCATGCCTTATCACCGCTCGTCGAGCGAGAAGATTTAGAACAGGCACTGAGCCAATTTGAAGGGCGTTTAAGCCAGCAGTTTAGCTGCTTGATGCGCAGTAAGCTGGGTTTGAAAACAAAAATTGCAGAAGACGGACGTTTGTTTGAGTCGATGTTTGAACTGCTTAATCAGAATCATACCGACTACACGCGATTGTTTAGAGCGTTGTCCAACCTCGATAAACAGCCAGCGCAAGAGGTCATCGATTTGTTTATTAACCGGGAAGCCGCCCAAGCTTGGCTTGATTTGTATTTGGCTCGATGTGAGCTGGAGGTAGATGAAATTGGTGAGCCGATTTCAGCCGAGCAGCGTTGTGAACAGATGCGCCAAGCCAACCCGAAATACATTCTTCGTAACTACCTTGCGCAATTGGCTATCGATAAAGCTGAGGAAGGGGATTTCAGCGAAGTTCACCGTCTTGCTGAGATACTTCGCCATCCATACGATTCGCAACCAGAGTTTGAAGCGTATGCCAAACTGCCGCCAGAGTGGGGGAAAAAGATGGAGATCAGCTGCTCCTCATAAATGGGTCATTTCCCACCCATATCCTTTGGGTTTGTGGGTGGATTTCCCTCCTTTTGGCTCTCGCTTGTCAACTTTAATATTTTAATGGATTGATTTTAAATAAAAAAATAGTTGGTCTGTTAATTGCTCTTTGATGAACATCCGTACCCATCACCTTAACTTCATGGACGGGATGGGATGTGATTTATCAAGGAGAATAATAATGTTAAAGCCTCTAACCCTACTATCTGTCTCTGCTCTTGCTGTTACCAGTTTTAATGCCGCTGCGAATTGTGATCCAGGTGAAACGGTCATCAAATTCAGCCACGTGACTAACGCGGACAAACACCCAAAAGGCATTGCTGCTTCGTTGCTTGAAAAACGCGTCAACGAAGAAATGAACGGCAAAGTGTGCATGCAGGTGTTTCCAAACTCAACACTTTACGATGATGACAAAGTGTTGGAAGCTCTTCTAAATGGTGATGTTCAACTCGC
>JABXIW010000255.1 GCA_013372875.1 Gammaproteobacteria bacterium
ATGCAAAGCTATGTTGATACCGTGCTAGCAGGTTGCTTGGAGGTATCCCATGCGTTTGCGGAGCATTTTGTGCGTCACACCATTGGCTGGCACCACGCGAAAGAAAATGACCGCCATCAACCCAAATACGGCAACCTTGCAGGCGTGCAAGAGCACCATTACGAGTTGATTGATAATCTGATTGCCCAAAATTCGTAGCTCAATCCCATCTATAAAAACAGCTCTAAACTAAGAGCTGTTTTCACAATAGAGCGACCAGTGAACTGATTAAACAATTCTCACCCCGGTCGGCATCGCTCTTTCTGGCGTTAGCAACACACTTTCGGATTCATCATCCGTTTCTGCGCATAACAACATACATTCAGAGGTTTCACCGCGCATTTTGGCTTTGGCAAGATTACACAACACGACCACTTGTTTGCCCATCAACTCTTCCTCGGTGTAATAAGGCACTAAACTGGTTACGGTTTGCAGTGTTTTTTCACCAATATCAATCTGCACAATATACAGCTTGTCTGCATTTTGATGACGAGCTACTTCAATGATTTTTCCGGTACGAATTTCCAGTTTGGCAAAATCAGAGTAAGCGATAGTTTCCATAATTAAAACCTCAGTAAAGTTTTACTAAAAAGATAACGTTTACACTATCAGCAAGCTTAATAAATACAAGTGGTAAAGATCTCATTTCCGAAAGCAAATCCTCTATCAAATTGCACTTATTACACAATGGGTGTTTAATACTTTCAGTCAAAATTTTTAGCCACTAAAGGTTCTATATGGCAACGATCAAGGATGTCGCGAAAGAAGCCGGTGTTTCGGTCGCAACGGTTTCTCGCGTGATCAACAAGTCTCCAAAAGCCAGTCAATCATCGGTAGAGTCGGTCACCAAAGCAATGAGCAAATTGGGCTACAGACCCAATGCCGCAGCTCGCGCACTGGTGAGTCAAAGCACAAATACCATGGGTGTGTTGGTGAGTGATGTGTCCGATCCTTTCTTCGGCACGTTGGTCAAATCCGTCGATAATGTCGCGCGCGAAAATGGCAAACATATCTTGATTGGCAACGGTTACCATAATCCAGAAGATGAGCGTCAAGCCCTAGAATTGCTGATCAACAGCCGTTGCGATGCAATAGTCATCCACTCGAAAGGCTTATCTGATGAGGAGCTAACTGGCTATGCCCAAGAAGTGAAAGGTATGGTGCTTATCAATCGACATATCCCAGAGCTTGCTGAGCGCTGTATTTCCCTTGATAACCGCAAGGGGGCATTCCTCGCGACAGAATATTTGATTCGTCACGGGCATCGCAAAATTGCTTGCATTGCCTCATCCCACGATATCGAAGATACCGATGAGCGCTTGCAAGGTTACCAAGCCGCATTGAAAGAACATGGTATAGAACTCTCCAAAAGCTACATCGAATACGGTGAGCCCAACAGTGATGGTGGCGAAGTTGCGATGACCAATCTATTAACCAAATCTTTAGAGATTACTGGAGTGGTGGCCTACAACGACTACATGGCCGCTGGCGCACTGGCAGCGTTAGATCAAAATGGCATTGACGTACCAAGTAAGGTTTCTATGGTCGGGTTCGATGATGGCTTGATCGCCCGCTTTGTTCACCCTAGCTTGACTACTATTCGCTACCCAATCGAGATGATGGCAGAACGTGCCGCCCGTTTGGCTTTGGCGCTATCTCGTGACGAAAAAGTTGAAGATGAAACCATTATTTTTAGCCCGACTTTGGTACGAAGAAATTCTGTTGAGCGTTGTTGATGGTGGATAATCTGTAAATTGAAAACGAAAAGCCCGCTCAGGTTATTGAGTGGGCTTTTTCTTTGAGCACTTGTCGAGACGATATGGATTCTAGCTCAAGGCTTCGTGCGGTTTTACAGACTTAACGTCAACGCCTTGCGCAAACTCACCACGCTGTAATTTTTCTCGTAAAATCGCATGTTGGTCTTCGGTAAATGTGTAGCGAGACATAATGAAGATGCGCACTAGAGCTCCCAATGCGGGTAGCAACGCAATACAGAAGAACATGCCATTGAGCGCGGTTTCCGTTTGCGCCGCATTTGGTACATAGCCAATCATCGTCAAGATTACCCCCGTCAAGCCGCCCGCTACCGCGACAGAGAGTTTGCCTGTAAAGGTTTGTCCCGAGAACGTGATCGCCGCGGTACGTTTGCCGCTGTGGTAGTACGAGTACTCTACTGTATCTGCAATCATGGCCGAGATAAGAGGGTTGGTCATCATAAAGATGCCTGTAATCACCGCTAACCACGCCATCACGACCGTTGGATTATCATAGCCAGTAAAATAGAACCCAATGCGAGCGATGATCTCTAAAACGCACAGCGCAATAAAGATGTCACGTTTTTTGAAACGCTTTGTCAGCACTGGCGTAGCCAAACACGCAATCGCACTTACCAAAGTGATGGTACCAATCAGAGAGACTAACCCTGCGTCTCCCATGTTGTATGTGAAGAAGAAAATGTACAGGCCATTCACTAGATTGAAAAACACATTCATGAAAAACGCTGCCAGAATAAAAAATAACGGCTTGTTTTTACGAACGGCTTGGAAGGTTTGCTTCAGCGTGACTTTTTCGCAGCTCTTCGTCGAGATACGTTCTTTGGTGTTGTAAAAACCGTTCAGCATGAAGAACAAACCCGCAATCATCAACACAATCACTGCTGGTAAGTAACCCTGATCTGCGCGGCCATCAGCGAAGTAAGCGCTCAGTTTCGGGAACACAACCAAAGTCGCACCAATACCCGCATTCACCCCTAACATGGCACAAGTTGCCGCTTTTGCTCGCTCTTGTGGTTCATCCGTCATAACAGAAGACATAGACCAAAACGGCACATCAGAAATGGTGTAAAGCGTACCCCAAAGAATGTAAGTGATACCGGCATACATCACTTTTGTCGATGTATCAGCATCGATGTTATAGAAAGCGGCCACCGTGACCAGAACAATCAGAACCGGCGTAAACAGCATGTAAGGGCGGAATTTACCAAAGCGAGAGTCTAACGTGTCCATGTATCCGGCAATGAGCGGATCGTTCACCGCATCCCACACACGAGCAATCAAAAAAATCGTACTCGCCGCAATTGGAGAAATGCCCAAAATATCGGTATAGAAATAAAGAATAAAAGAGCCGACTAGACCAAAGCTAAAGCACTGGCCTACCCCATAGCCGAAGTAAGACATCAGCTCCTTATTAGTGAGTTTGTTTTGTAGAGTAGTCATTGTTCACGTCTCAATTGATTTTATTGTAAATAATAAACCGACCCATTTCTCAGAGTCGGCTCACAGGCAATTAATCCACTTCTGCGAGTGTTTTTATCAATTGCACTTCGCTTGCGTCATACGGCTGTCCTTGCTCATCAAGCAGATCGTGGAACCATTGACTCGCATAGTTTGCATCGCTACGTTTTATCTCTGGCCAAGGCAGATGCGTTTGTGTTTTTCCTTTCACTAATCCCCACTGGTAGCAGCCAATGTTTTTCTGTTTAAAGACCGGAAGCTGTTCGTGCATGTACGATTGCGCATGACGAGCAAGCCACTCAGTACACATCATTGGTCGGTTGTAGCTTTCTACAATTTCAACGGCTTTATGGAACAGATCGAGTGGTAAGTAAGCGTGGAAAGTAATGATGTCCGATAGCTCCATCGCTTTGCGATCGGTTGGGTGTTCATAAATCGGCAGGCTTCGGTCAAGAATGCTTGGCGCATGCCAAGCGCCAACGGTGAGAGGCTGAGTTGGGTTTTCTTCACGTGCCCACTCAAACGCTTGTTCCATCAGCTCATGACTAAAGATTTCCATTTCTTCGTCGTAAGCGATCTCACCCGTAGTGGTGAAAATCATGCGGTTGGTTGGCTCGTTATAGAGATCCCAAATAACGATTCTAGGGTCATTTTTGTAGGTAGAGATGATGTCGCGAATATACGCTTCGACCTCACCCCACATAGATTTGTCCATCACCACATTGCGACCAGGACTTGCTGCTGCTTGGCTATTGTGCAAATCCGGTACTGGCGCTTTTTGTTCACCAAGATAAGGATGGTCGCCCGAAAAACCGCAGTCATCCATCGGCGTGAGCATCACTTTGATTTGATTGCGTTCGCAAATATCCAGAAAGCGCTCAATTCGCGCATGTAAACCATCGCGATCCGCTTGCCAAACTATAAATGGTAAGTTGGTACGTAAAGTGTTGTAACCCACATCATGCGCCCAAGCTAACTCTTGTTCCATCACCTCAGGAGCAAAAGATTCCGCTTGCCACATCTCATTCCAGTTAACCGCTGTGCGCGGTAAATAGTTAAAGCCACGTAGCCAGCCATGCTCTTTTTGCCATTGCCACGCTTTCTCTTCCGACCATCTTTTCATCTTACTCACCTTAAAACTAAATTACTAACTAATAATATTAGCTAATATATTAATTAATAATTTAATGACTAGGTGCTCAAAGAATAAACGTGGTGAAAATCACAGCTTTTAAGTTTCTCTGACTTACTTTTGTGATCTTCATCTTTAAAGGATGATCCGAACTTAATCTTTAGCTAATATCTTTAGCTAACGAAATTACGTAAAAGAACAGAATGGCTAAAAAAATCACCATGAGTGACATTGCGGCGGCGGCTGGCGTCTCTCAGTCGACCGTATCGCTGGTATTGAATGGCTCAACTTCCGTAAAAATCGCGGAAGCGACCAAACGTAAAGTGCTCGAAACCGCAGAATCACTTGGCTACAAAAACAAAAAGGTTGCCCATGCTTTGGGACGCCCTAAAAAGATCGCATTGGTGATCAATGGCTTAACCAGTTATGACCCATTTATCGATGCCATCAATGCAGCGAGAGAAGAAGCGTGGTCGAACGACTACATATTGGTGACGTTCAATTACAGCCATGATGAAGTGTTGGCAAGCAAGATTGAGTCGGAGATAAACGGCGGTGATTACGCAGGTTTGGTTTACGCATCCAGTATGACGCGAGAGTTGGAGCAGCAACGCGTCACAACTTCCTTACCGACTGTGCTGCTGAACTGCACCAACGAAGAACACACCGAAACGCCAAGTATTTTGCCGGCCGATATGATTGGAGCTTACAAAGCAGTTTCCCACCTCACAGCGCAAGGTTATCGTCGCATTGCCATGCTGTCTGGTGAAAGTTGGATGCTAGCCAGTAAGCAACGTGCCGATGGTTATCGTCAGGCTCTCATTGATGCAGACATCATTCCTAACTCAGAGTATTTAGTCGATGCAAACTGGTCGCTAAAAGAAGCGCACCAGCAAACACTGGCACTACTGAATATGGAGCAGCCGCCAGAAGCGATTTTCTGTGGCAGCGACTATATGGCAATGGGGTGCTACCAAGCGATAGCGGAGTTGGGGTTGAAGATTCCTCAGGATGTTGCCGTTGTCGGTTACGATAATCAGCAAATCGCCTCTGAAAGCTTCCCAGCATTAACGTCGGTTGAACTGCCCTACTCAGACATGGGTAAACTCGCAATCGAATCGTTGATGGCACTGATTGAAGGGCAACCGTTGCTTTCTAACAAACGCAAAGTAGAGGGTGAGCTCATCGTTCGAACCTCTTCGACAAAAACAAAAAAGGTGGGCATGTAGCCCACCATAACACCCAAAGTCGTTGGAGTTGCAGCATTGCTGCCGCTGCAAGTTCAAAGGGTAGAAGTGCTATCTAAAATTCAAACTGATAAGTAGTTTGATGCTGATAGCAATCCCCAGAGCTCAACACCCCATTGTTGAGTCCCCATTCTGGTTTGTTTGGCCCGTCTGGAAAGTACTGCGTTTCCAATGCTAGGCCGTCATAGCGTTCGTAAGTTTTACTTGCACCTGGCGTACCGGCTAAGAAATTACCTGAATAAAACTGGATGGCAGGCTTGGTGGTTTTCACCTTCATCACCACATCTTCTTTTGGTGCAATTAAAACCGCAGCGACAGACACGCCATCGGTCACTTCAGGCATGAATACAAAGGCGTGATCGTAGCCACCAGCAGTTTTCTGATCTTGCTCGGCAAGAAATTCTTGGCCAATCAATTTTGGCTCGGTGAAGTCGAAACTGGTACCCGAAACTGGCTTTTGTTCACCGGAAGGAATTAACCCCGCATCCGTTGGCAAGTAATGCCCAGCATTGAGCTGTAAAGTATGATCCAAACTTTTCGCGCGGCTCGCCTCACCAGCCAAGTTAAAGTAGGCGTGATTGGTTAAATTCACTGGCGATGTTTTGTCGGTCTTAGCATCATAGGCGATAGCTAGTTCATTCTCGTCAGTGAGAGTGTACGTCACCTTCACATCGAGATTTCCCGGATAGCCTTGGTCACCGTCCGGGGAGCGAAGTGAAAAAGTGACCTGTTGATCATTTTGTTGCTCTTCAACCTTCCAGCGGCGTTTATCAAACCCTTCCAAGCCTCCGTGCAGTGAGTTTTCGCCGTTATTAATGCCAAGTTGATAGTTCTCTCCGTCTATCTCAAACTGCCCTTTCGCAATTCGGTTAGCAAAGCGGCCAACAATGGAACCGAAGTAAGCGTCTTGCTTCATGTGTTCAGCCATATTTGGTGAGCGCAACAACACTTCACGGTTTTCACCACTTACCGGTAATGTGCAACTCAACCACGTCGCACCGATATCCATAAACGACGCTGTCATACCATTCGCGTTGGTCAAATGAATCAGAGTCGCAGTTTGGCCATCAAACGACGGCGTTTGCGCCATCGCTTGTTCTAGTTGTTGAAAATAGGCTTTCATCATCATTCCTTACAGCACTTCAACCAAACCCGCACCATTTTTGGCTTGGCAAACATAAATCGACTCTTTTAAGCCCGTAGCCGCTTGGTACTTCGCTTCAACTTCCGCTTTCACGTCATCAACCAGTGCTGGCGGGACAAGTGCCACAATGCAGCCACCAAAACCACCGCCGGTCATGCGCACGCCGCCTTGATCGCCAATCACCTCTTTGACTATCTCCACCAGTGTATCGATTTCTTTTACCGTGATTTCGAAATCATCGCGCATCGATGCATGAGACTCGGCCATCAGTTCACCCATGCGCTTCATGTCGTGTGCTCGTAGCGCTTGTGCCGCTTCCACAGTACGATCATTTTCTGTGATGACGTGACGAGCACGCTTGGCCACCATTTCTTCCAGCTCAGCGACTTTCTCGTTGAACTGCTCAATCGTCACATCACGCAAAGCTTTCACACCGAAAATGCGCGCCGCTTCTTCACATTGCTGACGACGAGTGTTGTATTCGCTGTCGACCAAACCACGTTTTTTATTCGAGTTGATGATCACGACTGCCATGTCTTCTGGCATAGAGACCGCTTCTGTTTCAAGGCTACGGCAATCTAATAGCATCGCATGATTTTCACGCCCTTCCGCTGAAATCATTTGATCCATGATGCCGCAGTTGCAACCGACGAATTCGTTCTCAGCTTGCTGACCGTTTAACGCGATTTCGGCTTGGCTGATCTCAAGGTTGAACAGCACTTTAAACGTTTGACCGATCACCACTTCCAATGCCGCCGATGAGCTCAAACCCGCGCCTTGAGGTACGTTGCCGCTGACTGAAATATCCGCCCCAGTAAACTGGTAGCCGCGCGCCAGAAGACACTTCACCACGCCGCGAATGTAGTTCGCCCACATTTTGTCTTGCTGGAAGGTAATGGCTTGCGTGATATCGAACTCGTCCACTGCGTTACCGTAATCGACCGACACCACACGCACGATATTGTCTTCACGCTTTGCCGCCGCCACGACCGTTTGGTAGTTAATGGCACACGGTAGGACAAAACCATCGTTGTAATCGGTGTGCTCACCAATCAAGTTCACACGACCAGGCGCTTGGATAATATGGCTAGGTGCGTAGCCCAACACTTGCTCAAATGACGCTTTCACATTTTGGATAAGTTCAGACATAGGGACGTTCTCTTAAAATAGTAATTTGTGTGGGATAGCGCGTTGAGCCTAACTTTCTATCTGTAAAGTCGCGCTATCCCGTTATTCGTAATCAGTCCAATTTAAAGACTTAGCATTCTTTGTAGTGGACATCACTCACATCACGCAGACGCTGCGCCGCTTGCTCTGCGGTGAGGTCACGTTGGGTTTCTGCCAGCATTTCGTAGCCCACCATGAACTTACGAACCGTGGCACTGCGCAGTAGTGGCGGATAAAAAAGTGCATGAAGCTGCCAATGGTCGATGTCTGTGTCTTGGTCAAAAAACGGCGCGTAGTGCCAGCCCATTGAATATGGGAATGAGCATTGGAATAAATTGTCGTAACGGCTGGTCAGCTTCTTAATCGCTCGCGCTAAATCGTCTCGTTGCTCATCGCTGAGTTCGCTCATGCGACGAATGTGCGTTTTCGGCAACAACATGGTTTCGAACGGCCAAGCAGCCCAGTAAGGCACCACCGCCAGCCAGTGTTCAGTTTCCACCACAATGCGTGAACCGTCTTTGAGTTCCGCTTGTACGTAATCCACCAGCAAGTTGCTGCCGTGTTCTTGGTAGTAGGCTTTTAGGTTGTGCTCTTTACGCTCGATTTCATTTGGTAAGAAGCTGTTCGCCCAGATTTGACCGTGCGGATGAGGCTGAGAACAGCCCATGGTTTCGCCTTTGTTTTCGAACGCCTGAACCCAAACGTATTCCTTGCCGAGCTCTTCAATTTGTTCGTTCCAGGTCTCTATCACGCCACGAATTTTATCCACTGGCAGTTCCGGTAAGGTTTTGCTGTGATCTGGCGAGAAGCAAATCACTCGGCTCAAACCACGCACGCCTTGCGTTTTGAATAGCGGCTTGTTTGACTCCGGTGCATCTGGTGAATCCACCATCAGCGCAGCAAAATCGTTATTGAACACATAGGTGCCTTGGTAGTCTGGATTAACATCGCCAGAGATACGTTCATTGGTTGGACAAAGGAAACATTTACCGTCATAGCTTGGTAGCTCATCCAATGCGGGCTTTTCATCTGCGCCGCTCCAAGGGCGTTTTGCACGGTGAGGTGAAACCAAAATCCATTGCCCAGTCAGAGGGTTGTAACGGCGGTGTGGATGATCCACTGGGTTAAATTCGACATTCGACATGTTACTTACTCAACTCTTTAAAATTCTTCAAACTCAGCTTCCCAAAACCGTGAGAAGCGCAGATGGCAACGCGGCGACTGCAATTACTCCGGGGAATAGCCATTGGGATTTTTTGACTGCCAGTTCCACGTATCAGCGGTCATTTCAGCCACCGTGCGTATTGCTTTCCAGCCTAGTTCACGCTCAGCTTTTTCCGTGCTTGCCCAACATTCAGCAATATCCCCAGGACGACGCGGGCATAACTCGTAAGGCACTGGTTTACCGCAAGCGGTCGCGAACGCATCCACCATCTCAAGTACGCTCGAGCCTTTACCTGTACCTAAGTTGTAAATGTGCAAACCCGATTTCTCACCCACCGTTTTCAAAGCCGCAATATGGCCATCGGCCAGATCCATCACATGGATGTAATCGCGCACGCCAGTGCCATCAGGTGTTGGGTAGTCGCTACCGAATACCGCGAGTTTTTCTCGGCGGCCAACAGCGACTTGGGCGATAAATGGCATCAAGTTATTGGGAATACCTTGTGGGTCTTCCCCCATGCTGCCCGATGAATGGGCGCCAACTGGGTTGAAGTAACGCAGTAAGGTGATGCTCCAGTCGTTTTCAGCATGGAACAGATCGCTGAAGCACTGCTCCACCATATATTTACTGCGACCGTATGGATTGGTGGTTGCGCCTGTTGGTGAATCTTCCGTAATCGGCACTATTTCTGGGTCACCGTAAACCGTTGCCGATGAACTGAATACGATGCTTTTCACACCCGATTTACGCATGCTGCGCGCCAACACCAATGAGCCATTGACGTTGTTGTCGTAGTACTCAAGTGGTTTTGCCACCGATTCGCCAACCGCTTTGAGGCCAGCAAAGTGGATCACTGCTTGGATGTCGTGCTGCGCGAATACCGTATCCAAAAATGCTTCGTCACGGATGTCACCTTGGTGGAACGCAGGCTGCTTGCCTGTCAGCGCTTCAATACGGTTTAACACTTCCAGTTTGGCGTTACACAAGTTATCAACGATGATAGGTTCCATTCCCGCTTCAATCATCTGAACGCAAGTGTGACTACCGATGTATCCCATACCGCCTGTGACAAGAACTTTCACTTTTTGCTTCTCCACGTTTGCTGCTTTCTGTTCATACCTCACTCTGATGCGCTAAAAGCCAATCGCCATTGCATCGAATCGGAACGCCCATTTCTTAACTGGCTAAAAGTCTAGCAACCAATCTCGATCC
>JABXIW010000349.1 GCA_013372875.1 Gammaproteobacteria bacterium
CGCCACAAAGTGTGACAAAGCTAAGCTCAGAGAAGAAAATCAAATTCATCTTCACAAAAAATCGCGCAAAAACTCTCTCGTTTAGAAAAGATTTACAGTCGATTCACTGTAATATCAGAAACGTAGCCGTTGCCAATGTTAGCTAGCGCACCATGTATCATTAATGCTGCATCTTCTGCACTCATAAAGCTACTCGTATCCAAGCTCTTACCACTGGTTTCCCAAAACTCCGTCGCCATTCCTCCCGGATACACGGCAATAATCTTCATTGGTTTACCTTTCAGCTCCAGACGAACCGATTCAATCAATCCTTTGACTGCCCATTTCACAGCGCAGTATGTGGATTCTTGAGCTTTGGGCTGCTGAGCAGCAGTAGACATGATCATCACTACATTAACAGGCTGATCCTTGTATCGCTTACCCAACTCACGAAGCACGTTAATCGCTGAGCTGAGATTATTCTCTATTAAGGTTTGAATCTGCTCTGGATCTTGCTCTTGTAACAACCCAAAGTACCCACTGCCTGCACTGTGAACCACCGTGCTCGGAATAGAATCTAATTGTTCAAACAATTGTTCCACTTCTTGATGGGATGCGAGATCACAAGCTCGATAGCCAACATTGTTCGATAAGCAGTTTGTGACTGTAGAGAGCTTACTCTCACTTCGTCCAGTCAGATAAGTGGCTTTCCCTTCCGCATCATAAAGCTTGGCCAACTCCGCCCCTAAGCCGCTACTTGCACCTGTGATTACAATCATTTTCTACCTCGTTCGTAAAAGTGCTTTCTAATGTGTGTACCAATTAAGGTAACGGAATATAGGCTGATTCACATCTTACGAACGCCATTCTTTGAAGCAGCATGACTTTCTGATTTTAACGCTCGTTAACTTCTAAATATGCCCAATAGTTTTCAAAACTATCCAATGGTTCGGATACCAGTACCTTGATCACGAAGCCCATCAAGCACAAAGAGAACCCGGAAATTTCACCTATGCTTAAACAAAGAATAATGTTTTGAATTTCCTATCGACTTTCTCACTAAAGATAAGAGGCACATGAGAATGACCGGCTCCAAATGGCAGTGGCTGCTTAAACAAATGACACGCAAACTGTGGGTTCGTACATCACTGTTCGCCTTACTTGCTGTTGTAACCGCCCTGATCTCTATTGTTTTAAATAAATTCATTACCCTGCCTCCCACCATCAACGTCAGTAATGAGCTGCTGAATAACATATTGAATATTCTCGCGACGTCGATGCTGGCGGTGACGACGTTTTCACTCAACATTATGGTTTCAGCGTACAGCGCGGCCAGTGCAGGGGTCACTCCTAGAGCTACCAAGCTATTGATGGAAGACAGCACAACGCAAAATGCTCTGGCTACTTTTCTTGGCTCATTCTTGTTTAGTTTGGTTGGCATCATCGCACTTGGCATCGGCGCCTATCACGAGCAGGCACAGATCTATTTGTTCATCGTAACCATGGTGGTGATCATTATGATCATCCTGACCCTACTTCGCTGGATTCAGCACCTATCTGTACTTGGTAGAGTCTCGGAAACCACCTCAAATGTGGAACAAGCGCTATTAAGTGCGATTCGAAAACGAGGCTGTGAGCCTTGGTTGGGTGCTTTTCCTTGGAGTCATCCAGAGCACAAGCCGAGAGGAAGCAAACCGATTATCAGCAAAGAAATTGGTTACTTACAACATATTGATATGCACCATCTAGATAGTGTTGCTAAAGCCTCTCAATCCACTATCTATATTGAGAGGCAGCCAGGGAGTTTTGTTTATCTTGGTCAACCATTGGCTTGGGTCTGTGGCGAATTAGCAGAAGAAAGTGAGGTAACGGCAGCGTTCACGATCCGAACTGAGCGATCCTATGACCAAGATCCTCGCTTTGGCTTAGTTGTACTTGCAGAAATAGCCTCTAGGGCCCTCTCTCCTGCCGTTAATGATAATGGTACTGCGATTGATGTTCTGGGACGTTCGATTCGGGCGCTTTCACTTTGGGGAGAACTTATTAGCCAACAACCGACCAAAACTCGCTTCCCAAGATTGTTTGTGCCCTCGTTAAACTGCCAAGATTTATTCGATGATGTCTTTTTGCCGATAGCGCATGATGGGGCAGCTCAACTGCAAGTTCAGATTCGCCTGCAAAAGGCATTACTAGCCCTGTCTAGTATGCATCCCAAGCTGTTTAGTGCTCCAGCAACCAAACTGTCAGAGAAAGCTTTAGAACTCGCGTTGACCCAACATTTTACTGAAGATGAAAAGCATCAACTTGCGCAACTTTCGAACCAGGTAACTGACCCAAAAACACGGTGTTGACGATTCATTCAATCAGCATCGTTTTAAGCATACGCCTCAAACATGCGTATGCGCAGCCATCATCCTTCGTGAAAAGTCTCTTAGATTTGGTCGTAATTGGAGAGTCTGTGCGTCAGCTCTCTTTTCACAGACTGGCGGAATCTATATCCTGACGCACAATTTTTAAGGTAAGTGATGGAATTATGACTACTTCTACAACTC
>JABXIW010000112.1 GCA_013372875.1 Gammaproteobacteria bacterium
AATTTACTTGATTGTCGACACTTTGATCGTCTATTTTAAATTCAGGTTAAGAAATTGTAGACACTTTGATGTCGATTAAGTGAGTGCCTGAATATGAACTCTGAGTTGAAAGCTCGTTACAAAGTACTGGGTTCTGAGAAAGAACACACCAAGTCCGAAACGCTGACAGAAACATTGATCGAAGTGATCGTAAATGGTGATGTGGAACCGGGTAGCAAAATCTCGGAGCCTGAGCTAGCAAGGAAATACCAAGTCAGCCGTGGTCCGCTACGCGAAGCATTAATGCGTTTGGAAGGGCTTGGATTGATTGAGCGTATTCCTCATGTTGGTGCAAGAGTCACGACCTTCTCTCCAGCCAAGCTGATTGAACTGTATTCGGTGCGCGAAGCTCTGGAAGGCATGGCAGCACGACTTGCAGCACGACACATTACGCAAGAAGAGTTATTAAGCTTGGAAATGCTGTTGTCGACACATTCAAAGCACATCGATCAAGTGGAAGGCGCCTCTTACTTCCATCAGCATGGTGATTTTGATTTTCACTATCGCATCATCCAAGCAAGCCGAAACAGCAAGCTGATTTCTCTGTTGTGCGACGAGCTTTACCACTTGCTGCGCATGTACCGCTATCAGTCACCACGCGCACAATCTCGTCCAAATGAAGCGCTGACTGAACATAAATTCATTCTGGAAGCCATTCGCAATCGCGATGAAGAACTTGCAGAAATGTTGATGAGACGACACATCTCAGGAAGTCGAAAGCTCATCCAATCGCAAATTATACATACAGAAAGTTTAGACAAAGACTAGAAGGAATTCGTCATGAGCTTAACACCGGGGGCGAAGTTCAGACTCGCCGTAGAACAAAATAATCCGCTGCAAATTGTCGGCACCATTAACCCGTACTGCGCCATGATGGCGAAGAACTTGGGGCATCAAGCGATTTACTTGTCTGGTGGCGGTATTGCTAACGCTTCATACGGATTGCCTGATCTAGGCATTACAACATTGAACGACGTACTGGTTGACGTTGACCGCATCACCAACGCGTGTGATTTGCCGCTCTTGGTTGACATCGACACCGGTTTTGGCGGCGCATTCAACATCGCTCGCACCATTAAGCAAATGGAAAAAGCGGGCGCGGCAGCGGTGCACATGGAAGACCAAGTTGCGCAAAAACGTTGTGGTCATCGTCCGAACAAAGCAATTGTGAGCCAGCAAGAGATGGTTGACCGCGTGAAAGCGGCGGTGGATGCGCGTAATGACGAAAGTTTCGTGATTATGGCACGCACAGATGCACTTGCTGTAGAAGGCATGGACAGCGCGATTGAACGTGCCATTGCGTGTGTGGAAGCTGGCGCAGACATGATCTTCCCTGAAGCGATGAACAAGCTGGATCAATACCTCCAGTTCTCAAATGCGCTAGAGCAAGCGACCGGAAAGCACGTTCCTATTCTGGCCAACATTACTGAATTCGGCGCAACACCACTGTATGGCTGTGACGAATTAGCAAAAGCGAAAGTGGACATGGTGCTTTACCCATTAAGTGCGTTCCGTGCCATGAACAAAGCTGCAGAAACGGTTTACAAACACTTACTAGAAGTGGGTAATCAGGAAGCGCTGGTTGATTCGATGCAAACACGCAAAGAGTTGTATCAACACCTGAACTACCACGACTACGAAGACAAACTTGACCAGCTATTCTCTGAAGGGAAATAGCGGGGAAAAGAAAAGATAGACGGAAGCCCAAGAAAAGATAATCGGAATTTATCTAATCCAATAACGTGAAATTCGTCTGGCTAAAAACGCTCCGAAAGAGGGCAAAGCCAGACAGAAAAGGAGTTCAAACAATGCCTCAAACTGTAGCAAAGAAAGCAGAGTTAGGTGGCGCAGGCCTGCGTGGTCAAAGCGCTGGAAGCACAGCTTTATGTACTGTCGGTAAAACGGGGACCGGTCTGACTTATCGCGGTTACGATATTACTGACCTTGCCAATAATGCTCAATTTGAAGAAGTTGCACATCTTCTGTTACGCGGTCACTTACCGAACCAACAAGAACTTGATGCGTACAAGACACACCTACTGAGCCTTCGCGGTTTGCCGACCGAGCTAAAGCAAGCTTTAGAACTGATCCCTGCAAGCGCGCACCCAATGGACGTAATGCGTACGGGTTGTTCTGTATTGGGTAACTTAGAGCAGGAAATGAGCTTTGATGAGCAACTGCAAGCAACAGAGCGCATGTTAGCCTTGTTCCCAGCCATCATCTGTTACTGGTACCGTTTTAGTCACGATGGCGTTCGTATCGACACAGAAGATCAAACCGAAGACTGCATCGGCGGTTATTTCTTGCGATTACTTACAGATAAAGAGCCATCAGCGCTACACAAGCAAGTGATGCACTGTTCATTAATTCTTTACGCAGAGCATGAGTTTAACGCATCAACCTTCGCAGCACGCGTTTGTGCATCAACATTGTCAGACATTCATTCTTGTATCACGGCTGCAATCGGTACGCTTCGTGGCCCTCTTCACGGCGGTGCAAACGAAGCAGCGATGGAGATGATTGAAGACTGGCAGACGCCGGATGAAGCCGAAGCTAACATCATGCAAATGCTGGCGAATAAAGACAAGATCATGGGCTTTGGTCATGCGATTTATC
>JABXIW010000425.1 GCA_013372875.1 Gammaproteobacteria bacterium
GAACTAGACAAAAACTGGGAAGTTCTAGCAGAGCCAGTACAAACGGTAATGCGTCGCTACGGTATCGAGAAGCCATACGAGAAGTTGAAAGAGCTAACTCGCGGTAAGCGCGTAGACGGTGAAGCAATGCGTAACTTCATTGACGGCCTTGAGCTTCCTGAACACGAAAAAGCACGTCTAAAAGAGATGACGCCAGCGAACTATATCGGTCAAGCAATCGAGCTAACTGACAAGCTGTAATCTCTCAATAATGAGCGAAAAACTAAAAAGGTTGACGTGAAAGCGTCAACCTTTTTGTTTGGAAGCTTACCAACCGAGGCATTCAAATAGAGTATTTTCGCCCAATACGTGTTGAGCATCGCGGATTTAGGGTTGTTTTTGAAAGAACAAGGTTATTGTCCCCACCTCCACGCCAAACTTTTTAATTTTGGTCAGGTTGAATACGTGTTTGTCATCTTGTCGGTAAAGCCAATCATCAAAGGCAACAGTCACTGTCGAGTCGTCCATTTTTAACTCAAAGTCATATTGCCATTGCAGAGCGTTACCCTGCTCTTTTCCGTTTGCGAAACCAATAATGTCATCTGCTTTGCCTGTATACCTGCCATCCTCTGCTCGAGAAATAGTCCAAACACGCTGGTCGATTTCACCATCGTCAAAAACAAAGTCCTCAACAAGAACCAATTCATCACCCGTTATCGTACCGACAATATCAACCTCAAAGCGGCGTGTTTGTTTCTCGGAATAATCTTGCACCATTCCCCATGCCTTCACATTGCCATCAAAATATTCAAATAAATTAAATGGCGGCGTAGATGCTTGGTAATTGTCTATATCCGCCGAGCAAGCACTCAACGTAACAACAACGCACGCAGCAAAGTATCGCAATAATGTTTTAAAGATGTTCACGGTCTGACTTGTCCTATAAGTTGTTTACGCAGCTTTGGAAATTCCGTTTTTGGTGACAACCAAATAGACAGGAATGCATCGTTCATACGTTCGTCCGTTATTTCGCCAACCATTTTTTGCGTTTTAGTTCCTGCTTTGCGATAGATAATCTGTCCCTTATCTCCATCTGTGACGTAGGTAAGTTCATCGCCATTTTTGATACTTGGGAAGATAACGCTCAATTGAGTAATCCATTGTTGTCTGCTCGACTTAGGAAACCCAAGTTTTTGCCACTGCTCATCCGTCACTTCAAGCAATTGCTGCTTGCTTATGTCTCGCTGATAGTTGATCTCCAAAGCAAATGGATGCGGAGAAACATCCGTAGAAACAAGGTATTGTCCATTGGGTGCTTTTAGGCGAGATCGATAAATATCAAACACAAACCAAGTGAGCTGCGCTTCGCCAACTGTTTCCCATTCCTGCCAGTTTTCTACATTCAGTCTGTCAGTACTTCCTATATCTTGTGCCTGCGACGATATTGCGCCCACTGCAAAAACAAACAAGATACCGCTACCCACACCCCTTACGAGTTTTCTCTTTAAGTTTGCCATTGTTATACACCTTGAGAATCACCAGCATTAACACCAACCATTCCACAAACAAGGCCAGTAACGTAATACTTGTATCGAATCCAAACTCTACCGCTTGAAGCTTGTAGCCAGCGAAGTAGCTGAGCATTCCTCCAAGCCCACCTAATATTGATACGTAGATTTTGGCGAAGCGGTGCAAAAGCACTTTCAGTTGGTAGGCATACCATGCAAACAATACCCATAGACCAATCAACCACACAGGGAGCCAAGGGGTAGGGAAAACCAAAAGCGAGAAGTGTTGATTTAGCGTATCGAGAACTAGCCCGAAAATGGTGACAAAGGAGATCGCTTTCACCGAGTGAAACGCCGTCAGAATGGAATACACCAAAGTCGCCAACGCCAGTATCATCATCAACCATTGCCACTCAAACGTACCAAGCACAGCAATAAACCAGCACAGTTGAAACCAAGTGGACGCAATCAACACTCTCATAATTCTTATGGGCGCTGGAAAGTCATATGAACGGCGCTGATCGTACGAGCAAGAAAACCGCCTTCACAATAACTAAGGTAATAACGCCACATGCGGACAAACCGGTCATCGTACCCAAACCCTCGCACAGCATCCTCTGCGCGGTTAAAACGGCGATGCCACTCATTCAGTGTTTTTGCGTAGTCTAGGCCGATGTCAAACAAATCACGAACCACCAAATCACTGTGCTTAGTGGTCGCTTGTGTCAAAGACGTCACCGATGGCAAGAAACCACCAGGGAAAATGTATTTCTGAATAAAATCGACATTGTTGCTGTAATAGTCGTAACGCTGATCCGCAATCGTAATCGCTTGGATAGCCATCAGGCCGCTAGGTTTTAATAACGACTCGCATTTTTTGATGTAGGAAGCTAAGAACTGTTTCCCCACGGCTTCAATCATCTCGATAGAAACCAATTTATCGTACGTCCCAGTAAGGTTACGGTAGTCTTCTTTAAGTAAAGTAATTCGATCGACTAAACCTCGTTGTACTATTTGCTGTCGAGCATACTCATGCTGCTCTTCTGAAATGGTCGTTGTTGTCACGCGGCAACCGTATTGCTCAGCCATGTATATCGCCATCGCACCCCACCCTGTTCCAATCTCAATCACATGGTCGGTAGATTGAAGATCCAACTGCTGGCACAAGCGTTCCATTTTATTGATTTGAGCTTGCTCTAAGGAGTCGGCACTTGTGTGGTAAAGCGCTGATGAGTACAACATGTTGGTATCTAAAAAAGCTTCATACAAATCATTGCCTAAATCGTAATGAGCATGGATGTTCTTCCGAGAGTTTTCTTGCGAGTTTCGATTCGTCCAATGGCTAAACTTGTAAAGTAACTTGGTAAGCCAACTACCCTGCTCCTCAAGCTTATCAAGGGCCCGCATATTTAGCGCCATCAGCTTCATCAATGCCGTTAAATCTGGACTGTCCCACCAACCATCCATGTACGCCTCACCAGCAGCGATGCTACCGCCTTGCAATATTCTGGAGTAAAAACCTGGGTGCTTAACCTCAATGGTCGCAACGACAGGTTGGCCACTGTATTCCCCGTTTGGCGCAGTAAAACGTTCACTGCGCTCCTTTGTCTCGGTATGAAACGATTCAATAATGGTTAAGCAACCCATTTCCATCTTTTGCAGACATTGAAAAATAACTCCGCGAGCCGCTTTCTGAGTCGTCGTCAGTTTGCCCGGCAATGTTATAGAAGTCGTATTTAACATGCAGAATTCTCCTTGTGCTTATTATTTTTCTTATCTGATTTGTCGCTAGAGGCTTGACTTTCATTGGACGCCAAATATTTAGGGTGAGAATAAAACGGCGCACCTTTAATCCATAACTTCAACGCATGCCAGTATATTCCAACCATCACTTTTACTGTTTGAATTGGTGTCCCGATCAAGCACTTCAATAAAGAACCGCTGGACAAAGGCTGTGCTTTCATAGCCATTGTGGCGTCGAAGTGTTTTTCACCTTTATGGCATTCAAGATGGATATTTAACTTGTCTGTAAGCGGTTTTATTTTCCAGCGGTACAATTGGTCTATCGGGTTGAACGGTGACACGTGGAATGCTTTGTCTTGCTCCCAACC
>JABXIW010000434.1 GCA_013372875.1 Gammaproteobacteria bacterium
AAGGTGATGATTACTACGGTGGTTCGGTCGCGTCCCCTGTCTTTTCTGAAATTATGAAAGGTGCACTGCAAATCCTGAACGTCGCACCTGATGAAAACAAATTCCAGCAGTAGGCGATGTAGCCTGCTGCAAAGCACTTTAAGAAAACCTGAGCCAAAGCTCGGAGAACAATTATGACTAAAGCCATCAGTATGGACGCGCTGCTTTCCCCTTGGGTGGATTGCCCTAGTTTGGCGTCCGTTCTCGTTTCAGAACTAGAACTTGATAGTCGCAAAGTTCAACCAGGCACAACTTTTGTCGCTCTTGTTGGCCATGTGGTAGATGGACGTCAGTTCATTGCCTCTGCGATTGAAAAAGGTGCCAATGCGGTGATTGCCCAGGCTTGTGATGTGAAAGCGCATGGCACAATCGACATCATCGATGATATTCCGGTGGTTTATCTCGATGCGCTTGATAAATGTTTATCTGAAATTGCCGGCCAGTTGTACACCTATCCTGATATGAAGTTGATTGGTGTGACAGGTACAAACGGTAAAACTACCATCACCCAGCTTATCGCGCAGTGGATTGGATTAGTTGGCTCAAAAGCAGCAGTGATGGGCACCACAGGTAATGGTTTCTTAGATGATTTAAAAGAAGCGGCGAACACCACAGGAAACGCAGTGGAAATCCAGCATACGCTGGCTTCTTTGGCCGAACAACAAGCGCAATATACGGCGTTAGAAGTGTCTTCTCATGGCTTGATCCAAGGCCGCGTTAAATCCCTTTCCTTTGCTGCTGGCGTATTTACCAACTTGAGCCGAGACCATCTTGATTATCACGGTACGATGGAAGAGTACGCCAACGCCAAACTAACGCTGTTTACCCAGCATCAATGTGATCAAGCAATCATTAATGTTGATGACGAAGTTGGCGCTGCGTGGGCGAAACAACTGACCAATGCGATTGCCGTTTCTCTTGCTCCTACAACTGAGTTTGAACACGCGCTATGGGCGAGCCAAGTGGCTTATGCTGAATCCGGTATTACGATTCGTTTTGATGGTCAGTTTGGCGAAGGTACGCTGCATGCGCCGTTGATTGGTGAATTCAACGCAGCCAACTTAATGTTGGCATTTGCGACCTTATTGAGCCTTGGTTTTGATAAGAACGATTTGCTAGCGACGGCTGCTCAATTGCAGCCGGTGTTAGGCCGAATGGAGCTATTCCAAGCTGAGAATCGCGCCAAAGTTGTGGTCGATTACGCTCACACGCCTGATGCGCTTGAAAAAGCATTACAAGCACTGCGCGTGCATTGTGACGGACAGCTTTGGGCTATTTTCGGTTGTGGTGGCGATCGCGATGCGGGTAAGCGTCCGATGATGGCCGAAATCGCTGAGCGTTTGGGTGACAAAGTCGTCTTGACCGATGATAACCCGCGCAGTGAAGACCCTGTATTCATCGTCAAAGATATGCTTGCTGGCCTATCCAAACCAGCAGAAGCTATTGTTCAGCATGATCGCTTTAAAGCGCTTTCTTACGCGTTAGAAAACGCTGCGCCTCAAGACATTATCTTGCTGGCAGGTAAGGGCCACGAAGACTACCAAATTCGTAATGGCGAAACGATTCATTATTCCGACCGCGAATCCGCAATGCAGCTTTTAGGATTGTCCTCATGATCAAGGTTACTTTATCTCAAATTGCAGAAATCACTGGCGGAGCGTTATTCGGTAACGATCTGACTATCGACGCAGTGTCCACTGACACGCGAACGATCGCCAATGGTGCGCTGTTTGTTGCGCTTGTCGGTGAACGATTCGATGCCCATAATTTTTGTCAGCAAGCATTTGAAGCGGGGGCTGGTGCCTTATTGGTTGAAAAGCGTCTTGATGTGAATGCGCCGCAAGTCGTGGTATCGGATACCAAAATCGCACTGGGCGAGTTAGCTTCTTGGGTGCACCATTCTTGCCAAACGCCTACCGTTGCGATAACTGGCAGCTGTGGAAAGACCACGGTGAAAGAGATGGTTGCCAGCATTCTTCAGCAAAAAGGCAACGTGTTGTTCACGGCAGGTAACTTCAATAATGATATTGGTGTTCCGCTGACCTTGTTGCGTTCTCAGCAAGATGACGATTACGCGGTGATTGAGCTAGGCGCAAACCATATTGGTGAAATTGCTTACACTACCCAGCTTGTGAAACCGGATGTCGCGCTGGTAAATAATGTTGCGGCGGCGCATTTGGAAGGCTTTGGTTCTATTGAGGGCGTAAAGCAAGCCAAAGGTGAAATCTATCAAGGGTTACAGGCTGGTGGTATTGCCATCGTCAATCTCGATAGTAACGGTGACGCGCTGTGGCAATCGGTTCTTGCAGATAAAAAAGTGATCACTTTCTCGCATAATAATTCGCAAGCGGACTTTTACGCATCGAACGTGACAATGGATGAGGAGGGTAAAGCGAGCTTTACTTTGCATATTTCATCAGATTCGCGAGAAATTGAACTGTCACTTGGTATTATTGGTCAACATAACGTTGCAAATGCTATTGCGGCCTCAATCATTGCGCTACACATGGGGGCAACCGTTGAAGAGATTCAGTTTGGTCTTTTAAACCTTAACAAAGTAAAAGGCCGAGTGGATGTGGAGCAACTTAGCTCGACGATCAAGTTGATCGATGACAGCTACAATGCAAGCGTACCTGCGATGAAAGCGGCGGTTGATTTGCTTGGGGCGTTTCGCGGTCAGCGCTGGTTGATTTTAGGCAATATGGCGGAATTGGGTGAGGAAAGTCTTGC
>JABXIW010000464.1 GCA_013372875.1 Gammaproteobacteria bacterium
AGAAGCCAATATCGAATGGTTAGGAGACCTTTGGTCAGCTATGAAAAGCGAAATCGCTCAATCACGCGGAGTTGAAGAAGCTAAAATCGACAACTTCATTAACAACTTCCCTGCCTTAGTTAAAGCGGCGAAAGGCGACACAGGCAAGTTGGTACTTGAGCAAGGTTTTGTTGACAAGTTAATGACTCGTGGTGATTTCCGCCAATACATGATCGATATGGTTGGCATGAATGAAAAGAAAACCACTTATAAAAACATTCATTACAAAAGCTACTTAAAAGCTAAGCGTCCTTTGATTGAGTTACCGACTAGCGGCGAAAATCAAATCGCGGTTGTGGTGGCAAAAGGTACTATCGTTGATGGCTTCCAAAAAGAAGGTACTATCGGCGGTGATTCAACGGCCAAGTTAATTCGTAAAGCGCGTATGGACGAAAATGTTAAAGCCATCGTTTTACGTGTAGACAGCCCTGGCGGTAGCGCTTTCGCTTCAGAAGTGATTCGTGCGGAGCTTGAGCGTGCGCAAAATGAAGGCAAAATCGTAGTAGCCTCTATGGGCGGTATGGCTGCCTCTGGTGGTTACTGGATTTCTGCAACTGCTGATGAGATTTGGGCGCAACCAACAACTATTACTGGTTCAATTGGTATCTTCGGCATGATCCCGACGTTCCAAGAGCCAGCTAATAAAATTGGCATCTTTGCTGATGGCGTTGGTACTACTCCATTCGCTGGTGCCTTTAACCCGATTAAAGACATCCCGGAAGAAGTGGGCGGCGTCATTCAAGACATCATCGAAAATGGTTATGACGAGTTCTTAGCATTAGTTGCAAAAGGTCGTGACATGACTGTTGCTGAAGTTGATAAGATCGCTCAAGGCCGTGTTTGGTCTGGAATCGATGCAAAACGTTTAGGTTTAGTCGATGAACTAGGTGACTTAAACGATGCAATTCAGGGTGCAGCCAAATTGGCCAGCATGGACGACTACAAAGTTAAATTCATGAAGCGTGAATTATCAGAAAAAGAAAAATTTATGAAGAACCTTTTAGATAACGCTGAGTTAACTGGCTCAATTAGCGAACTTAATTCTGAAGTCAAAACCAATTCTATGGTCAAGGCTCTATCAGGTGAGATTAAGCAAATCGTAGAAACCTTCGGTAACTTTAACGATCCAAATCACGCTTACGTTCACTGTATGTGTGAAATTAAATAACCTAATCGTTATTTTTAAAAGGCGGCCAGTGGTCGCCTTTTTTATTGCCTTTTTAAAAAGTAATTTTCCCGTTATACTTCAAGCACTTTTATAATAAATATAGAGAACTATGGCTAGCTCGAAAAAAGTTTATATCGCCTACACAGGTGGCACCATTGGCATGAAGCCCAGTGATAACGGATTTGTGCCACAAGAAGGCTTTTTAGAGCAAACATTGGCCAGTTTCCCTGAGTTTAATCATGAACAGATGCCGCAAATTACTATTCATGATTATGCAGAACCAATCGATTCGGCCAATATGTCGCCAGAAGACTGGTATCTGATCGCCAAAGACATCGAGAAAAACTACAACGATTATGATGGTTTTGTGGTGCTGCATGGTACTGATACCATGGCTTATACCGCTTCAGCATTGTCCTTTATGCTTGAGGGCCTGCAAAAGCCCGTCATTATTACTGGCTCGCAAATTCCATTGACGCAACTTAGAACCGATGCGCGCGATAATATTATCAACGCCATTTATCTAGCAGCTCACTACCCTATTCCTGAAGTTTGTTTATTCTTCCATGATCATCTGCATCGCGGCAATCGCTGCACCAAAACCGATGCCGATGGCTTTGCCGCCTTTACTTCGCCGAATACGCCGCCAATCGCCAGTATTGGCAGTAAAATTAAGGTGCGTGAACATTTAGTTTTCAAACAACATAGAACTGAGCTAAACGTGCAACAATTTAGCTCACCAAAAATTGCGATTTTGACTTTATTCCCAGGGATTTCCGCTGAGTTTGTGAAAGATTTTTTGGCCCAACCGAATCTTGATGGCGTGGTCTTACAAAGCTATGGCATGGGTAATGCACCTATTAACAATAAACCATTAATCAAAGCTATTAAAAACGCCTGTGATAAAGGCATGGTCATTGTGAACTGCACTCAATGTCTGCAAGGCAGCGTAAATATGGGCACCTATGAGACAGGCAAGGTGCTAATTGACGCAGGAGTAATTTCAGGCTTTGATATGACCACCGAAGCGGCACTAGCGAAGTTATATTATTTGTTTAGCCGTGGTTTAGATGTAGCAATCATTCGAGAAAAAATGATTGCTAATTTACGGGGGGAGCTGACACTTTAAAATTAGTCATCGCAGCATTATAGAACAAGCCCAAAAGAAAAATAGAACATATCACCGCAGCTATAATCAGGCCCCAATTAAAATTGCTTTCTAACCCAACTCCACAGAAATATTGCCTGATAATACTTGTATCGTGCTTCTTTTCCAGGCAACTAGAAGAAGCTGCTACCCAAGGGAAATTTACAATTAGAACATTTACAATGACTGATAAAGCAAACCCTAGCGCTAACCATTTCCTTTTAAAGATCAACAACCAAAAAAGTGCCATTAATAATGCTAACACCCCTAACTTTAGTGCTATTAAAAAACCTAGCAATGTTAGATAAGGGTTAAAAAATGAAATTAATAAACTTGTGGCAAACGCGACAATTGCATAAATGAAATAGGCAAGTAATGCTTTACCTGCCAAATTCGCAAATAAGTTTAAGCTCTCTTTCACAGAAACTCATTTAGATACTGATACTTAGGCGTTAATTCACCTTTATAGGTAATAGTCGCAGCTTTTAAATCATCGGGTAAGCCACACTCATCAAATGACTTTGATAAGTCCATTGCCATAATTTGCGGGGCATAGGTTTTTAACGCCGCAGAGAAATCATTAGAAGCATCAATTGGTAATTCACAAGGTAAATTATCAATCGACATGACGGTAATGCCATCCCAAGATATGCCATCATTAGATTCTTCAGTAACCACATTGTAAGTAAAAGCTGGCGTGTCGATATCCGAGGCTTTGGTGGTGCATTCTAAGCTACCATCAATATCGCAAGAAATATCACCAATCACTAATGGCAACTTATCTCTATTAGCAACCATTCGAGCTTTATCCAAATGCTTAGGATATTTTTCCGTCCAGTATGGCGTTTGCAATAAAATATTGAACTGACCTAACACTTGATCGAAAGAGCTTTCATAAAGCTCAACGCCCTTCTCCACAAACTCATCCATGCTAAATTCTGTGCCGTCCTTATGCTTATTGATATGACGTGAAGAAAGCACCGCGAAAAAACTACCTTCTGGTAACTTTCCCGCTAAAAAATCTTCGGCAGAAACGCGTGGCAAGCCTAACCATTCACACACTTCGATTGAGCCTTTGCCCACTTTACCGGTGCCAACAACCAATGCACGAATCGGCTCACCTTCTTGTAAATCATAGTCAGCTAAGTGAGCTTTTAGCTCAGCCACAGTGCCATAGTTATAGGTCATTTTTAGATCCGATAAAGGCGTTTCTAAGTCTTTTTGAGCCAATTTTTGGCCTAAGATGTGGAAACTATCGACCGCACCCGCAATACCCGCATAACGGCCAAAAGCAATAGTTCTTTGGCCCGTTGTTGGATCAACAATCGGCTCATAATCCAGTAAAGTCGCCTCTTCATCCAGAAACTTTTGCAGCAAAGGCATATTGTAGTCTTGGCCTTTGATGGTATGAGAAAACGCCAAATGTACTTGGCCATGTTTGATAGAGCTCACTGGCGGCTCTTTAATACCTAAGACAAATTCTGCATCATCTGGGTGCGAAGGATAAGTAACACCTGCGTCTTGATATGCTTGGTCGTTAAAAATACGTATTTCGCATGGCTCAAGTTCAATCTGCATCCCTTGCTCAGTCATGGCTTTCACCGCTTCAGGAGTTAAAGGAGCACGACGCTCCCACTGATTTTTATGTTCTTTGCGAATAATTGTTTTTAACATCTTATAATCTCTTTGTGCTTAATCTTGGCTGGAAGTGTCCGTTTTAATATCAATCGCAACTTGGCTACGACGTTTATCATTGGCTGTTTCGCCCTGAAACTCACTTCTAATTTTTTTCCCGGTGATCATTTCACCTTGATTTGAAATGGTAAATGGCTCGTCAGCATCGCTTTGATAGCGAGCCTTATAGAGCATAATGGCTTGAATACAGGATTCTTTTTGTTGCTCACTTAGCGCCTGACCATCTGGCCACTTACCCGTCTCAACTGCTGCGGAGAAACGCTCAATCATTTCTGGAGTCAGAGAGTCGATAAGTTTGGAATAATCCACGGTTTGCTAAGTCCTAGAGGCCATTTTGAGGTGCGCAATTATGCTTGATTTTGTCCCAAGATGCCAGTTTAAGGCTTGCATGTGATTAATAAATCATCAAGCTATTGATTGGGGTGCAAATCTTTTTCCAGTTCTTGCAGCTTACGCCTGATCACTACAATATTACGCAGAATATCCTCTTCGGTTTTCTGGGTTTGCTCAATGGCCTGTCTTTGTTCTTTTATTTCATCTAAATTATTGATAACTAAAGCAATAAACAAGTTAACGATAATAAAAGTACCGACCACGATAAAGCTCACATAATATACCCAAGCCCATTCGTGATTAGCCAAATCAAGGTACATAATCTCCGTCCAGCCTTCTAAAGTCACCACTCGGAACAAAGTTAATAAAGAAGTACCAAGACTTCCCCAATATTGCGGATTACTTTCGTGGAAGAAATGATAACCCGCCACGCCATAGATATAAAAAAGCACTAACATCAATATCACAACGTGGAACATGGACGGGATGGTTTTAAGCAAAGTACTAACGATCAAGCGTAATTCTGGCAGTGCTGAAACCAAACGTGCCACCCGCAACAGCCTTAACAAACGGCCAATCATGGCAAACTGACCAGTGAAAGGTATTAAGGAAAACACTACGATCGAGAAATCAAATAGGTTCCAGCCATCACCAAAGTAACGCTTAAAACGAGGTGCAACCGCATAGATTTTTAACACCGCCTCAATTACAAAAATGCTCAAGATGACATTATTTGCCAAATTGATAAGCGCGACTTGACGTTCACTTAAACCCGCCATGGTTTCCACGCCAATCAACACCGCACTGATTAAGATAGTCGCGATAATAAAATACTCAAAAACTTTGCTGTGAACCAGCTTGGCAATTTTAGCTTGCATCTGAATTTCGATCGTTAGATTTATGGCGGCAAAAATATCACTTCTGCAGCAAGCATTCAACGACAGAATTTTAAGGATATGTTTCAGATATAAAAAAGCCCTGCTATTGCAGAGCTTTTTAAGATGGCGCGCATGGAAGGAGTCGAACCTCCGACCGCCTGGTTCGTAGCCAGGTACTCT
>JABXIW010000027.1 GCA_013372875.1 Gammaproteobacteria bacterium
ACCTAACATAGAGACCTCTTGAGTGGCGTTATTGATGTTTGTCTTGCTTGTTTTTTAAGCAATTCAACATTAACCATAGCACTTCATTCGGGGTGATATCGTCGAGTTGACCACACTTTTACGCAACGTATTTAATTTACAATATCTTAACTATTTGGTATTCAAAAGCCCCCATCTCCTGCGCAAAATCTTATCATTTTCTACTACATTTAATAGACTTCCCACTAAGAAGGTAACCCCAATGAACACCATAAAATTCAGCCTAGTTGGTGCAGCGGTGGTAGTAGCACTCTTTGGCTGTAACTCTGACAGTAATACCATCACCACGACAACCCCTGTCACTCTATCCGTCTCTGATGCGCCTATAGACGACGTTTCCGAAGTGGTCATCACTTACAGCAAAGTCGCTTTCCTTCCTCTTGATGGCGGATCACCACAAATTTTTGAGGTGTATAAAACCGATGAAGAAGGCAATTACGTGGATGAAAACGGCGATCCAATTCCTGATGGTGAAGATCCTCTGCCGTTGAGTGTTAACTTGCTCAACTATCAAGGCAGTGATGTCCAAGAGCTGGTTGAAGATGAAGTGATTCCTTCTGGCAACTATAAGTTGTGTGTGTTTGCCAATGATGGCGCTCACCCCGACTACCCATCGTATGTGATTGACGAAGCGACAGGAAATCAAATCCCACTGACCGTCAAAGGCGATGGTGCTTGCCCTCAAGGCGTGGGTAAAGAGCCTAACTCTGGGGTATTGTTCTTTAACAACACCTTTGCGGTTAATCCTGATAACAATGAATTCGTGGTCGAGTTTGATCTGCGTCGAGGCTTAAAAGACGGAACGGGTCAAAATGAAGGGTACAGTATTCAACGCACTTCGGTGACCTTGATCAACACCGTTACGACAGGTGAAATTCAGGGCGATGTCGCCGCACAAACCTATGCAGATTGCGAAATTGATACGTCCAGTGCAAACGACTATGCGCACGCCGTTTACTTATATGAAGGCAGCGTCGCCAAAGAGGACATGGGGCCATTTGCTGGCGAAGACGGGAAAGCCACACCAATTGCAGCAGCCAACGTGGTTCCGGATATAGAGCAAGTCAATTACGAATACGAGTTTGGTTTTGTAGAACCCGGCACCTACTCGGTTGGCTATACCTGCACTGCAAATGATGACTCTGAAGAAGGTATTGTCGCCGGAGAAACCTTCAGTATTTATCAAGCAACAAGTGGGTTAACGGTATCGGCTGGTGCTGATACGGATGCCAATTTCTAACCACCTATCAAAAGATTCTAAAAATAAGGCAGCGCTTGTTTTGGGCTCTGCCTTTTCGTTCCATGCGACTGCACTCTTTTCGTCAAGCCGCGTGTTTCTGAAGCTTAGAAAAAACTGATGGGTAGATAGAAATCCAGCTCAAACGCCTCATCATGGCTGAGGAAATGGTTTTTAAGATAATGAACATACGCGGGCGTGGAACGTTGCTTAAAGCCTGAGTTAGGCAACCACTTCTCTAATACCATACTCAGTTGAGGAAGAAGCTCACCATATACTCCCGTTAAGCGAAAAACGGCATGTAAACCACCCGGAATCGTCATTTGATTCACGACACCGCGTACTTTGAGCGGCTTATCAATCGCCATACAAGCCACATAACGACACTTGTCGAGCTCAACCCAAGCAGGGTTGGAGTGATGCAAACCATATTGAACCGAAAAGTCCCGATTCTCAGAACTTGCCCACGCTTTCAAAATCAGCCACGCATTGCGAATGGAACGGTTATAGCCCTCATGTCGAACATACGCCGCAAAGCGTTGTGGGACCTCCATAATTTTTGGTTCTGGCAACTCGCGTTTCGCAACCCGATGATAACCCGCTGCCACTTCCGGATCCTTCAAATACGGTTTTTCTGCGACTTGTAAATCATGCTTTCGCCACGCACCAGGTGACATAGCGAACGTCGCTTTAAACGCTCGGCTAAAAGAAGATACCGAGTTAAAGCCGCACTTGTTAGCAATGTCTAGCACCGATGAGCCGGTATCAAACATCAGTTGATTGGCGGCGTATTCCATTCTGGTACGGCGGATATATTGATGGATGGATTCCCCCACGACATCTTTAAAAATACGATGGAAGTGTTGTTCAGAATAGGCTGCTACATCTGCTAGCTCTTTAGCTGATAAATCTCTGCTAATGTCCTGGTGAATGTAAAACAGCACGTCATTGATTCTGGAAACTTGTTGATGGCTCACGGAGTAAACTTTCGCTCAAATAGCATAAATGGACATATTTAACAGCATAAATGGACACACCAAGCTTGGCAATTTACCTATACTATTTCTGACATAAAAAAGACAATTACGAGAAGCACAGCACATGGAAATCGCACAGTCATTACAACAAACTAAGTCATCCTACATTCGAGAGATCCTCGCAGCAGCGAGCGATAAGAACGTCATTTCTCTTGCGGGTGGCTTACCGGACGAAAAAACCTTCCCGATCGACTTAATGAAACCGACGCTCGAAAACCTTGCGAACATGCCAGAGGTGTTTCAATACGGCGCAACAGCAGGCTACGCACCGCTACTTAACTTTTTGACCGATTATTACCAGCTGCCAGAATCTCATTTGGCGATGATCACAACGGGTTCTCAGCAAGGGCTAGATTTGATTGCGCGTGCGTACGTGAATCCGGGCGATAAAGTAGTGATGGAAGCGCCAAGCTACCTTGGTGCTATGCAAGTATTCGGTTTAGTGCAAGCCAACATCGTGACCGTTTCGCAAACCGAGTGTGGCCCAAACCTTGAAGAACTCGAGCAATGCTTTGCCACGCAGCAACCTAAAATGTTCTACGCCGTGCCCGATTTTCACAACCCAACAGGCGTATGCTGGGCGCTAGAGACTCGCCAAAAAGTTGCCGAGCTTTGTATCCAATACGACGTTGTATTCATTGAAGACGCACCATACCGCGAGCTGCGTTTTTCTGGTGAAGCACTGCCGCTGGTCTCGGATTTCTGCCCGCAACACTCCATCGTGTTGCGTTCATTCTCCAAAATCGCCTCACCAGGCTTGCGTATTGGTGTGGTTACCGGCAAACGCAGTTATCTTGAGCCACTCATCAAAATCAAACAAGGTGCAGATCTGCACTCTAGTATTCCTATGCAAGCATTGCTGCATGGTCTACTTCAGCATGACAATTTCGAAACACACATTTCAACCATCTGCGCACTTTACAAATCGCGTTACGATGTCATGTTTGCTGAGCTGCAAAAGCAGCTGCCAGAAAGTTGCGTACTAAAACCTGTCGATGGTGGCATGTTTGTCTGGGTCGAAATTCCAGAATGCGACACGTTCGAACTGGCGAAAACTCTACTCGCAAACTGGGTTGCTGTGGTGCCAAGCCCGGTATTCTATCCGGAAGGTTCCAAGGTAAAAGCCGCTCTGCGTCTTAACTTTACCAATGCCACACCAGAAGAGCTGACGACGGCTGTCACTCGACTTGCGGATGTACTTAACGCTTTGTAATTGAGTACCGCGCATTAGAACCTGCCTTTGAGATTCGAAAAAAGTCTCAAAGGCAGCATCAAAAAAGTTCCCCAAAAAAATTTATATTTTTCCTTCAAATCAACTCTCTACAGTAAGTGCCTGTTTTCTCTTGATCCTCTCACTCATATAAAAATGAGAACCTAATCACGTATTTGATGGTTAGAAAAGTTACGTCTATCTTTCAGACAAAAGACATCAACTTCGCAGCATTAATGCTCTCAATTTCAGACACTTTACTCAGTCGTAGCTTAGCGATTGAGAAAACGACTAGAAAGCATCTGCGGGCATACCCACTACGAAGGATTGACCAAAACCATTCTGAATGTCGCGAGCCAGTCGCTTGATTGGCAATTACGTCAGTGAATCGCACCAAATGACAGAGGGGTTATCAGGATGAACACTCGAACCACGACAGGACTCGTCACCACTGGCTGGTCCGTTATCTTTTCACTTTTTACCGCATTCGCCGCGTATGCGAGTACGTCTCCATACTGTAGTGACGTATTAGCGGGCAACACAACCGCCGTATCGCAAAAAATGATGGTCTTACTGGGCGAAGACATCACCAAATCCAACCGCATCACCACAGTGATTCCCGCCCAAAACAATCCATTTGTAACCGAAGAATTGGTCTCGGTTTCCAATGACGTATCGCCCAATGGACGTTTGCCACAAAAGACATTGGAAGAGATCCGAAAAGTACGCTCAGATTTAGAAAAAGCCGCACAGGAAGTAAGCCGATTACAGGGCACTTTTGAAGTCGCGTTCGTTAGCTTGATTGATGGCTACTGCCAGTTCTCGAATCACGAACTAACTCAGCATGCCAAAATCGACTTTGACCATTTGGAAGGTCTAACGCTGTATTCAATCCCAGCGCTGTTGGCAATGGTGGATCAATCGTACGCGATGGCTGAAAACCGCCTAGCAAACGAGCAAAACCAATTGAGCAACATTGAAAAAGAAAAACAGAGGCAAAAACAGCAAGCAAGTGCTGCGGCAGCCGCACGTTACCAAGACGGTAACGTGTTGGTGAAAGTCGAGAATTTTGATGGTTCTAACGTGATGTTTTCCGTCACCAACGTAGGTTCTCAAGGTTCATTACAGCCAAACTTCAACACTTTTAGCGCCTATCGCACCGACAGTGGAGAGTTGGTCTATAAGTCAGAATCTTTACTGCATCTGGCTGATACGGCAGGCAACACGCTGCAAACTATGGGCATTGCCGAACTTTCATCCAAAGGTGGAAACAGCTTGTCGATCTCTCCAGGAGAAACTCGAAAATTCGTCACCAGTATTGCTTCGGAAGTCGCGCCACACGCGCAATTAAGCTTAGAGTTTCCAGCCAAAGTGCTCAATACAGAGCAAGATTTCACGCTGTCGTTTTCCGACTCTATCGCGGTAGCAACAGCCAATGTGAATTAACGGCGAGAGAGAACATAACGAACAAGCCAATGTTTGTTGAGCGCATCAAAGACAGGCGAGCGACGCCTGTCTTTCAGTTATGAGCAAGCAAATCGCTACTGTTTGCACTTGTATGCGTTTGCAAACATCGTCACTGACGTAGAAAAGCTTAACGGTTGGTATAAATACAAGGTATCTGCGCCTAAATCTGCCGCCTTGATGCGCATTTGGTTTAGTGTACCCCAAACCATGTCTTTATCTGCGTGAAGCCAGTAGTCGTAAAAGTGCCCTTCTGAGCCGATCACGGTCCCCATTAGTTCACAGTTTTCAATCGCATTCACATTATCCCAAAGCACCTGTACTTGCTCAGATTCTTGAGTTGGGAACGTCACACACCCCGTTAATGATGCCGCTAACGCGAGACACATCACTCGCTTTTTCATATTCATATCGCCGAAAATTTTTATAGATGGCGGATTTTATGAGTTGCTTATGCGATGACCAACAAAATATTTCTATCGCGCGTTCAAGTAGAGCTAATGGACAACGGAAAAAACCAAAAAGTGCCCACGCATCTAACGAGTAAAAACCTCGCAATCACAGACCTAGCAATAAAACCGTATCTGAGATAAAACAGTAACGATTAAATACACACGAGGGATAGAGTTTTGGTTGCTAAGAATAAGCTAATTCGCTACACAGCTACGGAAGTCTCTGATGCATTTGAAAAAGAAGATGAGCTCATTAAACAAGTTCAATCCAACCAACTCTCGCAAGTGCTATTACTTTGGCAAGTAAAAAGCCCGACGCTCGTGCTTCCCGCGGGCAAGAAATGGCCAGTGTCTAATGAATTGGAACATGCGTTAAATACGTCTGGCTGGAAGCTCTTTTCTCGTAAAACCGGTGGTGCACCAGTCCCTCAGGTACCGGGTATTATTAATCTATCCCATATCTATCACTGGCCAGAAGGTGAGCCTTACAACATCAAAAAAGCGTATCTCGATTTATGTGCGATATTAACGGTTTTCTTTGAACAGCTAGGCGTGAAAGTGGATGTTCATGCTACGCCTTATTCCTACTGCGATGGCGAGTATAACCTCAACATTGGCGGGCAAAAAGTCGTGGGAACCGCGCAGCGTGTTTTGCTTAAAAAAAGCGGCGGACAAGTGGTATTGTCACAAGCATGCATTCTGATTGATGCCGACGTCGAGAAGATTGTCGAACCAGTACGATTATGTAATCACCTTTGTGGTCATGACGATGATATTCGTGGTGATGTCCACACACCGCTCTTCCATCATATATCCGACCGCCCATCGGTAGATTCACTCTTTCAGCAATTGACGAGTGCGTTTTTAACGCATGCAAAAGCTGAGTAATGAAAGGAGCAAGCCTCACCCTTGCTCCGAACAGCTTCTAGCTACTGGATATAGTCATTTCGTTCGCTGCCTTTCTCCGAGAAGTACTCGATAAACTCAAACAGCATACCGTAACAGCGATGTAAACATGCTCATCACCAACGTGAAACCATTCAGTCAATCGGCCAAACCAGTTATCAATTTTGTCTGCCAAAAATAAATGAGATCCAGTTCAAATATTTATCCATGACG
>JABXIW010000149.1 GCA_013372875.1 Gammaproteobacteria bacterium
AGAATTGCCTGAAACTTAAATAAAGGATTTAAGTTTTTACTCTAGGACGAGTTTTTAAGTGCGAGGATATGACGATGAATATGCTGAACTTCGATAAAAAAGAGATGCAACAACAACAACGCCCATTTATCGCTGAAGCCGTATTTGCCGTCGAAGCGGTAAGTGCTGAGCAGCAGAGTGAGAAACAAGTAAAAGCGAAGCAACTACTAGACCGCATGTTCCCATTGGAGAACGGGTCGCACCAAGATGTATCAAGTTACGTGATTGATTACCGCCATGTTTTGGCTTATTTCAAAGACGGTACACACAGCGGCCTGAAAAGCCCAAAACACTTCGTGGCGTACACTGGTGAAAAGGAAGATCCAAAATCGATCTTGTTCAAAGATGATTCAGGCAACCACGTAGAAGTGCTGTTTGGTTGCCATAAAGGCACAGGTTGTGTGGAGTTGATGGACATCGATGACATCCAATTGGAAACTCGCATTACGTTCAATCCAGAGCTGACAGGCAATGCGCCAACCGCGATGCGTCATTGGATTAGTCTTATTAAAGGCGACAAGAAAGGCAAACCGATGGCGTGTAGCGAAGACAAAGAGTACACCGCAAAAAATGGTGACGACTATGTTCTTAGTTACTGCTACAGCATTGATTAATCAAATATAAGCCCAAGTAGCCTAACGTGTTGAAGTGCTTTGGGCATGTAGGGCGAGAAAGTATAAACCCCGCGCTAAACAGTGCGGGGTTTCTTTATTTGTTCTAACCGTCTTTACTGTATTGCCAGAGAGGTTAGCTTAGATAGGCATCACTCGGTTTCGACCGAGTTGTTTTGCTTCATAAAGCTGTTTATCGGCTTTGTTGACTAATGAATCTACGGTGTCACCAACTTCGAACTCTGCCACACCAAAAGAAGCAGTAATGCTATGAACTTGTGTGCCCGAGCGTTTATCACGTACGCGCAGCTTTTCAATCATGCGGCGCAGGGTATCGGCATATTGGCGGGCGATTCGTAGGGATTTGTTTGGCACAATTAACGCAAATTCTTCGCCGCCGAAGCGGTACGCACTCACGCCATCGCGACAGCTCTGTTGCAGTCGACGCGCGATCGCTTTCAAAACTGTGTCACCAAATAGGTGCCCATAGTTATCGTTGAACGCTTTAAAGTGGTCGATATCCAGCAAGATGAGAGTCATCGCCTGATTAGCGTTAATCAGCATGCTCAAATCAGTATCAAAGGCGCGACGATTGTAAAGATTAGAGAGTCCATCAAACAGCGCGTCTTTTTGTACTTCGGCTAATTGATTCTTCAAACGAGAAATTTCTTCACTCGCATTGGTGAGTTGACGGTTTAAGAATTTAGTTGAGTGGCGAATCTCATGAGATTCAGCAACGAGTTGGCGGATCACCACCATCACTTCTTCGATGCTCAAGCTGTTGTCTTCAACTTTTTCTAATTTGTTGAAGCTTTTATTGACCATCGCAGAGAAAGAAGAGGTATCTGACAAAGTATCACTCATGGAGCTCGACACTTCATGCAATAGCACTTCTACGTTGGTTTTGAGATCTTCTAAACTGGTTTCTGCTCTACTGGCCACGTAGTTGTTGTAAAGCTGTTTGTTCGCTGCTGGTGGACAAATACCGTAGTGTTCTAACACTTCGTCCATCTCAAAATTGAGCTCTGGAATGGTTTTATCTACGTAGGTATACCAAAGCGCGTAGTTTGCGGGGGTGGCAGCTACATGATTTTTGATCATTAGTGGCACCGCTTTTTTTAAGTTAGCGGTCGATTTCTTAAACTCGTCAGTCATTTCTGCGATGTTACTAGCAAAATGGAATTGGATTTAGATTACCGGATATTAACTAATATCGCTTTAATTTTTATCATTTTTGCTTGGTTTATATAAAAAAATGAGCAAATAGCGGTGATATTCATAAATCTGAAATTTGATTTTATAAAATCGCGGTTTAAAAAGTGAACGATTGAGGATGGAAATACGATTTGGCTCTTATGTTCACGATTCATGCAAAGAGCATGGAAAGCGCTGTAGTTAGTAAGAACGGATGATCCGCTCGCGATGCCGAGCGTAAAACAAATCAGTACATTTAGTTCCTCGCCTAAGGACGTTTTTTGAAAAAGAAAATAGGGCTTTACTGGTTTACGTTTGACCTAAGACTTCACGATAACTCGCTATTGGTTGATGCCTCATCTTTTCTGGATGAATTGGTTTGCTTGTATTGTCGCCCTTCAGTAACTCCTTTTCTCCATCATTTTGCTCAGGAGGCAACGCTCGGACGAGCAAGGCAGAAATTTATCGATGCGTCTTTGTGCGAACTGAATGACGCACTCGGCCAATTAGGTCAGCGACTTTGGACGTTAGATATACCCCCGTATCAAGCCCTCAAATATGCCATTCAATATTTGGGTGTCACTCATCTTTATGCAGACGCAATGGCTGGCTCGGATGAACAGAGCATATTGCACAAGCTGCAAGATGAATACCCACACCTTGTCATTGTTCAGCACGCTGTACGCAGTTTGTTCGACGAAAGCAAGCTGCCGTTTACGTTGCTTGATCTACCCGAGACTTTTACTCAGTTTAGAAAGTGCGTTGAAGGGATAGACATCACCCACCCAATAGATGCGCCGAGCCGCCTACCACCAATGCCAAAAGGCGCTCAACTGCCAACTTCATCCTCTTCTTGCTTTGATGAGTCTGCGCTGTTTTCTGGCGGAGAATGGAGTGGTCTTGCGCATTGTCGGCGTTACTTTTCTTCTGGCTTAGCAAGCTCATATAAAGAGACGCGCAACGGACTCGACGGGATGGCGTATTCCACCAAATTTTCACCTTGGCTTGCGCTTGGTTGTGTGTCGCCAAGAATGATTCATGCCATGCTCAAACAGTATGAACAAACCCAAGGGGCGAATGATTCGACTTACTGGATTTACTTTGAATTGTTGTGGCGCGAATATTTTTATTGGTACGCAAGGTGTTATCAACAAAGGCTGTTTCGGTTTGGTGGTATTCGCAATCAACCGCCGTTAACCAGCTTTTATGCGCATCGTTTTCAGCAGTGGAAAAACGGCACCACACCGTATCCCATTGTCAACGCGTGTATGCACCAACTGAATCACACTGGTTATATGTCTAACCGTGGGCGCCAGTTGGTTGCAAGTTGCCTTGTTCATGAACTGGGGTTGGACTGGCGGTATGGCGCGGCCTACTTTGAAACGCAGTTGATTGACTACGATGTCGGCTCGAATTGGGGAAACTGGCAATATTTAGCGGGAGTAGGGGCAGATCCGAGAGGCTCTCGTCAGTTTAATTTGGAGAAGCAGACACAAATGTACGACCCAAATCATGAGTTCATTGAACGATGGCAAGGGCGTGACAGCCGAGCGCAGCAAGAAAATGGAGATAAATAAATGCGTTATGACACGGTGCGATTGATTCTCGGCGACCAACTCAACAGCGAGCATTCTTGGTTTCAGCAAGCGGATGATACCGTGCTTTACTTGATTGCTGAGCTCAAGCAAGAAAACACTTACGTTACGCATCACATTCAAAAGGTGTGCGCTTTCTTCTCCGCGATGGCTATTTTCGCTCAAGAGAAGCAAGAAGATGGGCATCATGTTCTGCATCTAACGTTGGATGACACTGCCGCTTTTGACGATCTTGACCAAGTATTGCAGCACTACGTTCGTGAAGTAGGGGCAAGCAAATTTGAGTATCAACGGCCTGATGAATATCGACTGTTGGAACAACTGACCAAGTTGAAATTAGAAGGTGTTGTCAAACGTTGTGTCGACACTGAGCATTTTTTACTGCCTTTTGCAGAAATAGAACAGCAGTTCCCGCAAGGTAAACACATCATGATGGAGCA
>JABXIW010000388.1 GCA_013372875.1 Gammaproteobacteria bacterium
TTTATCTCAGAGTTAGCCTATAGCCCTGATCAAATTAATGCAGCAAAACTTGGAATTTTCTCAGCTACCATCTGTTCAGCTTTACTCGGTCTCACTTTTTTACGGTATTTCTCTGTAAGAGAAAAACAGAACAACATCTGAATCTGAAATGTATAGACAGTCTGCGGTGAAAAACTACCGCAGACTGCTACCCCGTAATCTAAGACGCGAGACTTCATTCACTATGACATTTTAGGAATATTAGCTGTCAGTTGCTTCAGAACATATTGAAGAATACCCCCCGAGTTAAAATACTCTAGTTCCTTAGGGTTATCTATACGAGCAGTAACAGGTATGGTGAGCTCAGCACCTTGCGCTGTTACTACGATAATATTGAGCTCCAATAACGGCTTTATAGGTTCGTGGGGGGCAATAAAAACAGTCTCATTACCCTCTAAAGTCAGTGAATTTAATTCATCTGGTCGCATCAGTTGAAGAGGCAGTATGCCCATACCGACTAAATTACTACGATGAATTCGCTCAAACGATTCCGCGATGACCGCTTTCACATTCAATAACAAACAACCTTTTGCCGCCCAGTCACGACTAGAGCCTGAACCATAGTCTTTGCCAGCAAATATTACCAACGGAACGTTAAGTTCGATTGACCTCCTGCTGGCGTCGTAAATAGGAATGATGGGAGGCGCTTTCTCAGTGGTTGACATGTTACAGTCATCCAGTTTGGTATCGCCGTAACATCGCGTGACACCGCCTATCGTCGGGGAGGCGATTTTGTTTTCCAAACGTACATTTGAAAAAGTCCCACGAACCATGATGTGATGATTTCCTCGGCGTGAACCATAGCTATTAAACTCTTCAGGTGTGATGTTTTTTGAAAGTAGATATTGACCCGCCGGGCTATGTTCTGAAATGCGGCCTGCTGGTGAAATATGGTCGGTCGTAATTGAATCCCCCAAAATGGCTAATACACGCGCTGATTCAACAGGAAAAGTCGGCGGTGGTATTTCCAAAAAAGGAGGGCGTTGTATGTAAGTGGAGCCTTCGTCCCAAGGGTAGCAGGGGCTATCTTTCATTGACAATTGTTCCCACTCTTCATCACCTTCAGTAATGTCGCTGTAGCTCAATCTAAAGTGGCTCTCATGGACTTGATTTAGCATTTCATCCAGCATGGCTTGGCTTGGCCACAGATCTTTTAGATAGACGGGCTCGTTGTTACTATTGAGCGCAATTGGGTCTTTTTCTAAGTCAATACAGGTCGTACCCGCTAACGCAAATGCGACGACTAAAGGTGGCGAGGCAAGCCAGTTTAGGCTAACAGAGGGGTGTACTCTACCTTCAAAGTTGCGATTACCTGATAATACCGCCGATACATTCAGGCCGTTTTCCGAGATCTCAGTTTCAAGATTGTTTTTTAATGGGCCAGAGTTACCAATGCATGTTGTGCAACCGTATCCAACTCGATGAAATCCCAATAGGTCGAGGTAGTCTTGCAAACCCGTATCATTGAGATATCGAGCGACAGCTAATGAACCGGGTGCGAGAGAAGTTTTGACGTAGCTAGGAACGGTTAACCCTTTTTTAACTGCTGCCTTAGCCACCAAACCCGCAGTCAGCATAACAGCGGGGTTTGACGTGTTAGTGCACGAGGTGATAGCTGCAATGACGACATCACCATGATGTAAGGGTCTGGATGAGCCTGGCTGGCTTGAGTTTGCGGCACCTTCAATAGCACATTGGTCAAGAGTCGCTTGCTTAATGGCGCTGATATTAAGTCTGTCTTGAGGTCGTTTGGGCCCTGCTATTGAGGTACCGATGGCAGATAAATCGACTACAACATTTTCGTCATACTCTGGTGAAGGGCGGTTTGTATCCCACCATAGATCTTGCTCTAGGGCGTATGCCCGCACTCTATCAATCAGTGAAGAAGGGCGGTTTGTCATGGTTAAATAGGCGATAGTATTTTCATCAATTGGGAAAAATCCGCAAGTGGCTCCATACTCTGGTGCCATATTGGCAAGCGTTGCTCGGTCTGCCACCGATAGAGTGGCTAAGCCGTCACCATAGTACTCAACGAACTTACCAACCACGCCATGAGACCTTAACCTTTCTGTGATCGTCAAAACCAAATCGGTCGCAGTCACACCGGGACGCAATTGCCCATCAAGACGTACTCCGACAACTCGTGGGATAGCGATATTTAGTGGCTGACCAAGCATTGCAGCTTCGGCTTCTATGCCTCCCACTCCCCAACCCAACACGCCTAACCCGTTTATCATAGTGGTGTGGCTATCGGTTCCTATTACCGTGTCTGGTGTTAACACTCTTTTTTCGTCTTCGCGCACAACTTGAGATAGATATTCCAGATTAACTTGATGGCATATCCCCTTACCGGGAGGGATCACTGTCAAGTTACGGAAGTTTTTTTGTGCCCATTTTAGAAATGTATAACGCTCTCTATTTCGTGCCATTTCATGTGCGCGATTTGTTTGTATCGAAGATTCTGAACCTGATTGATAAACAATTAACGAATGGTCAATGACAAGATCAACCGGACATTTAGGTGTTACATAACTCGGATCTCCGCCTTCTTGAGCTACTGCATCTCTTATTGCGGCTAAATCGACTAAAGCAGGTATCCCAGTATAGTCCTGCATCAGTACTCTACTAGGATAGAAACTCAATTCTGATGAATTACCGTTGCTCTCTGAGTCGAGAGCCTTATTTTTAAAGAGCAATGCTTCAATAATTTGAGATGACTCTCTTAAATCAGAGGTTTGTCGCATTACATTTTCAATAAGTAGACGTTTAGTTACGGGAATTTTGGACAGGTTTACTTGATAATCTTGAGCAAGTTTATTTAATGACCAGTATCTATATTCTGTACCTTTTAAATTCAGTGAACTTAGATATGTTTGGCGCCATGTTTTCTCGTTGGTGGGTATCATGATTTGTTTCCTTTCAATGATGGTTGACCTTTATAAAAGGCACCTCCTTGTCATAGACTGTTTTCTGGGACACTTTTATATTTCCCATATCCAAATAGCTTTGATCAGCTGAAATCTATAACCTGAAAGGATCAGAGTTGAATTTCGAAAAGAAGGAAGAAGTTGGAATGGACTTTTACCATCAAACAATAACTAGACAAAAAATGAAGGCAAAGCTTTTGATTGCTATGCCTTCAGCCGTATCTAGATGAGAGCCACGTTTGTTGCGTGCGGTCCTTTCTCACCTGGTTCAACTTCAAAACTTACTTTTTGCCCTTCCAACAGGGTCTTAAACCCATCAGACGAAATCGAACGGAAATGGACAAAAATATCCTTGCCATCACTATCTTTGGTGATAAATCCAAAGCCTTTATTCTCGTTAAACCATTTTACTGATCCAGTTTCTCTGTCAGACATATATACCTCGACTAATCCTATAGGTTAAGGCTCTGGTAACTAGAGCTATTTCATAGTCACTCAAGAGGGCTGTCGCAGAAGTTAAACGAAAAATTTCGAAAATAACTGTGAAAGGAAACTTGTTTTATAATGAAAAAATAGCTCAAATTCGCGGAGCTACTTTAAGTATAAGCCTTAAATTGAAAATAGTTAGTTTAGTCTTCGGTCATATTTTAATTTGGCTGTAATGTTATGATTTAACAAATATTAGTAAGTTTCTAATGCGTTAGCTAACAAAAAATGACTTTATGCCGACTGCGAGCAAATAGCTGGTTTTTGCGATACTTACAATGCTAATTTAACTAGTGCTGTTACTCACTTTTGTCTATTTTATGCTGACTTGTGTAGTATCATTGTTTCTTTCATAGCCAACGTGGATGCGGTGCGAAATTCAGTCAATCATCAAAATAGGATTATATGTGAGCAAGTTACCTAAACCGACACAAAAGCAGAAACAACTTGGTCTTAATCCGAAAGGAAAA
>JABXIW010000366.1 GCA_013372875.1 Gammaproteobacteria bacterium
CTCGTTGTTTGTATGGGAAATATTTGCCGTTCACCAACCGGTGAGGCCGTTCTGAGAGCTAAAGCAGAAGAGTTAGGTGTCGATGTCGACATTGATTCGGCTGGGACAATTGGCTATCACACCGGAAACACGCCAGACACAAGAGCCATGGCGGCAGGGAAACAACGTGGCTATTCATTTAAAGGAATGCGAGCTCGCCAAGTGTCAGTGCAAGATTTCGAAGACTTCGACTTGGTACTGGCTGCGGATAAAGCAAACTTGGCTGACTTACTCGATATTTGTCCTGCAGAACATCGTCATAAAGTCTCGCTATTTTTAAGCCACTCTAATTCGAGTTATGACGAGATCCCAGATCCTTACTATGGTGGAGATGATGGATTTGAGTTGGTATTGGACTTAATCGAAGAGGCGTCGGTAGCGGTTTTGCAGAAGCTGTAATTATCTCGATATCAGATAAATAAAAAAAGGGATGAGTATTGCTCATCCCTTTACGCATAGATTAGCCAGCTAAAATGTCGGTTGCGACTTTGTAGCTAGGGTCTTCTTTCACGTTGATTTCGACTAGACTGCCAGCTTTGTCGAGTAGTTTGCGACAATCCGGACTTAGGTGACGAAGGTGAAGCGTTTTGCCGATGGAAGCGTAGCGCTCTGCTAGCGTTTCAATTGCCTCAATTGCCGAGTGGTCTGTGACGCGAGAGTCTGCGAAATCGACAATCACATCTTTAGGATCTTCTGGCGCATTAAACAGCTCGAGGAAGTTTGCTGCTGAACCAAAGAAAATTGGACCGTGAATTTTGTACTCTTTTGAGCCTTCTGCGTTCAAGCAAGTATCTGCGTAAATGTGCTTCGCATGTTGCCATGCAAACATCAGCGCTGAAGCGATTACACCAACCGCGACCGCAACAGCAAGGTCAGTCAGTACTGTAACGACGGTTACTAGTACGATAACGAAGAAATCTTGCTTTGGTACACGGCGAGCCAACTTAAATGTTGCCCATTCGAATGTGCCAATCACAACCATGAACATCACACCAACTAGGGCTGCTAGTGGAATCATTTCAATCAACGATGACGCAAACAAAATGAACATCAGCAGAGCTACAGCCGCTACGATGCCAGACAGACGGCCACGGCCACCGGAGTTTACGTTGATCATTGACTGACCAATCATTGCGCAACCACCCATCGCGCCGAAGACAGAACATGTCATGTTTGCCATGCCCTGACCGATACATTCGCGGTTAGATTGGCCACGAGTATTCGTCATTTCGTCTAAAACGGTCAGCGTTAGCAAAGATTCAATTAGGCCGATGGCCGCAAGGATCACTGCATAAGGCAAGATGATTTGCAGAGTCTCTAGCGTAAATGGTACTGATGGAATAGAGAAGGTTGGCAAAGAGCCTGCTAGTGTAGCGGCTTCATTACCTGACATAGAACGTAGGAAGTCGACAACTGTACGTGTCTCTAGATCTAACCCAACAACTAGTGCAGTCACGGTTACGATAGCAACAAGTGAAGATGGTACTGCTGTTGTGATTTTCGGCAAGAAGTAGATGATCGCCATGGTCAACGCAACCAAACCTAGCATTAACATCATTTGATCTTGTGGAAGCCAAGTCAGCACGCCATTTATGTCTGGAGCCTTGAATTGTCCTAATTGCGCGAGGAAGATAACAATCGCTAGGCCGTTAACAAAACCAATCATTACAGGGTGTGGAACGATTCGAATGAATTTGCCCAATTTAAATAAACCGGCAGCAATTTGCAGAATACCGGCCAACATAATGGCAGCAAATAAGTACTGAACACCGTGGCTTGCAACAAGAGAGACCATTACTACAGCCATTGCGCCTGTAGCACCAGAGATCATGCCTGGGCGACCACCAAAGATTGAGGTGATAAGGCCAACGATGAATGCTGCGTACAGACCAACCATTGGGTCTACACCAGCAACGAATGCAAATGCTACGGCTTCAGGGACAAGTGCCAGGGCAACCGTCAAACCTGATAGCACGTCATTTTTAATAGAGTGCTTAGAAAATTGCGGGAATTCGAACATGTTTGTCTTTAAGTTCTCGTTGAGATGAGTTTATTCCGACACATATTCGTATTTGCATTAACCACTAAGTGATGAAAATACATTCAAGGTACTTAGTGTAAACCGTAGTAATAAAAGAGCAGCAGTAGAATGGTGTCGAAAACTTGAGTTGGCGAATGCTACCGAAAAGTGTGATTAAGTTCAAGAATGATACGGATAATGAACCACAAATGTGATCCGTCGTTGATATTAATATGACCAATTACGCTAGACCGAGAACAAACAAAAAAGGCCACCTTTCGGTGGCCTTTTGATTCTAGCTTTCAGGCTATCGCAATGTATTCAAACTTAGTTGAAGTTTGGCTTTGTCATTGCTGCAGAGGCGCGGTTTGTTGCCACTTGGCTACCAGCACCTTTAGCTTGGTAGCGTTCAGCTTTAAACGGCGCTGCGGCTACTTCGATTTCACGTAGTTCTTGAGGACCAGGTGCTTTTGTCATTGGTGCGCTAGCTCGTGGCTTAGCAACAACGTTGATAACTTCAACTTTCATCTCTGGCGCTGCTACTGGAGTTTCAACGGCAACTTCTGTTGCTGCTTCTTCCACAGTTTCTGCAACGACTGGCTCTTGAACCGGAGCTTCTTCAACAACTGTGTCTGTTGTTACTTCCGCAATAGGTGCTTCAGCCACTTCAACGATCGGCTCAACAGGAGCTTGATCAACCGCTACTGGCTCTGCCTTTTCAGGCGCTACAGCTTCAACAATCGGTGATTCAGCTTTAGCTTCTACTGTTTCTTGAACTTTAGGTTCAACAACAGGTGCTTCAGCTACCGCTGGTTGCTCACGACGGATGATGACTTTACCCATTGCCATTTCAGGGCAAGCAAAACCACCTTGCATAGCAGGTACAGGTACAGGTACAGGTACAGGTACAGGTACAG
>JABXIW010000156.1 GCA_013372875.1 Gammaproteobacteria bacterium
TAAAGCGACTTATGGATCACCGTCTGCTTGAGATTGTGGCTTGCCCAGTGTGTAAAGGTAAGCTGACTTACGATAAAGATAATCAAGAGTTGATCTGCAAATTTGATCGCCTTGCTTACCCTATTAAAGAGGGTATTCCTGTTTTGCTTGAGCCAGAAGCTCGCACCATGAGTATGGATGAGGGGCGTTAATGTCTTTTACGGTTGTGATACCGGCTCGTTACTCTTCGAGCCGTTTACCAGGTAAACCACTGGCTGATATTGGCGGTAAACCAATGGTGCAATGGGTTTACGAACAAGCAATGCAAGCTGGCGCTGATGACGTAATCATTGCTACTGACGATGAGCGAGTTTCTGCGGCGGTTGAGCAATTCGGTGGCAAAGTTTGTATGACTTCGCCAAACCACGAATCTGGTACAGAGCGTTTAGCGGAAGTGGTAGAGAAAATGGCCATTCCTGCTGACCACATTATTGTGAACGTTCAAGGTGATGAGCCTTTGGTACCACCAGTTATCATCCGCCAAGTCGCAGATAACTTAGCCGCTAGTGATGCGCCTATGGCTACGTTGGCGGTAGAAATTGAATCTGAAGATGAAGTCTTCAACCCAAATGCCGTAAAAGTCGTTGCTGATGAGCGTGGTTATGCCATGTACTTTAGCCGAGCAACAATTCCTTGGGATCGTGATAACTTCGCTAAGCAAGACAAAGCTATCGTGAATCCATTGATGCGTCACATCGGTATCTATGCATACCGCGCAGGTTTCATTAATACTTACGTAAACTGGGCGCCAAGTGCCCTAGAGCAAATTGAATGCCTAGAGCAGTTACGAGTGCTTTGGTACGGCGAGAAAATCCACGTTGCAGTCGCTAAAGAAGCGCCAGCAGCAGGCGTTGATACGCCAGAAGATCTTGAAGCCGTTAGAGCTATTGTGGCGAAAAAAGCGTAACGATTATACTTCTTGCAGTTAATAAAAAGGCTCCTTTCATGGAGCCTTTGGCTTTAAGGGGATGAGTCTATTTTTAGCTAAATGTTTGAATCGTACTGATTGCGTTTTGGACAAGTGGCTAATGTTTCTCTGTGTCCCGTGTCTTTAACTTCTTCTAAGATTACGTCAAAGCCCCATAGGCGATAGACGTGTTTCAATACCTCATCATAACTTTCATCGAGTGGAATGCGGTTATGAGGAACGTACTGCAACGTGAGTGAACGGTCACCACGAACATCCACGTTAAACACCTGAATGTTAGGCTCTAAGTTTGATAGGTTGTACTGCGCCGCCAGAGTTTCTCGAATGCGCTTATAGCCCATTTCATCATGTATGGCGGAAACTTCAATAAAGTTCTTCCTGTCATCATCGTTGATGGCGAACAGTTTGAAATCACGCATCAATTTCGGAGACAAATATTGGCTGATAAAGCTTTCATCTTTGAAATTATGCATAGCAAAATGCAAGGCATCTAACCAATCTGTTCCTGCTAGGTCCGGGAACCACTCTTTATCCTCGTCAGTTGGCTCTTCACAAATACGCTTTATATCGCGGAACATCGCAAAGCCGAGAGCATAAGGGTTGATACCGCTAAAGTAAGGACTGTTGTAGGGTGGTTGAGCAACCACACTTGTGTGGCTATGCAAAAATTCAAGAATGAACTTTTCGGACACAATTCCTTCATCATACAAGTGGTTTAGAATCGTGTAGTGCCAGAACGTTGCCCATCCTTCATTCATAACCTGAGTTTGCTTTTGTGGATAAAAGTACTGGCTGATTTTTCGGACGATTCGAACAACCTCGCGTTGCCATGGTTCCAAGAGCGGCGCATGTTTCTCAAAGAAGTAGAGTAGGTTTTCTTGAGGTTCACTAGGGAAGCGCTCTTTAATGTCTTCTTCTTTAGTTTTGGCTCTTGGTACGGTTCGCCACAGTTCATTGACTTGAGATTGCAGATAAGCCTCGCGCTCCTCTTGGCGGGCCTTCTCTTCGGTAATCGAGATTTTCTCTGGTCGTTTGTAGCGGTCGACACCAAAGTTCATTAACGCATGGCAGGAGTCGAGAAGCTTTTCAACCTCTTGAACGCCATAACGCTCCTCACATTCGGCAAGGTACTTTTTAGCAAAGAGTAAGTAGTCGATGATAGAACTGGCGTCCGTCCACGTTTGGAACAGATAATTCCCCTTGAAGAAAGAGTTGTGGCCGTAGCACGCGTGTGCAATGACAAGCGCTTGCATGGTGACTGTGTTCTCTTCCATCAAATACGCAATACAAGGGTTGGAGTTAATCACAATCTCGTACGCAAGGCCCATCTGACCATGTTTGTAGTTCTGTTCTGTTTGAATGAACTTTTTACCAAATGACCAATGGTTGTAGTTGATAGGCATACCGATACTTGAGTACGCATCCATCATCTGCTCAGACGTGATCACTTCGATCTGATTTGGATAGGTGTCCAAACGATAGTGCTCCGCGACACGTTTTATTTCCTTGTGATAGCGTTCAAGCAGTTCGAATGTCCAATCCGGTCCGTCAGGTAGCAACTTGCTGTTGCGCTTTTTAGGCGCCTCTCCAGAGAGGTTTTTTGTTGCGGTAGTCATCGCTAGCCTCCTTACGCCGTTTCTTTTTGGAATAGTTCTCGGAAGACTGGGAAGATATCCTCCACAGAGCGAATATTCTTCATAGCGAAGTTTGGAAACTCGTCGGTGAGCTTCTCATACTCGTGCCATAAAGTTTGATGTGAGCGACGCGTGATTTCTATATAAGAATAGTACTGACAATTTGGCAGCAACTTATTCACGAGTAAATCTCGGCATCGTGGTGAGTCATCCGCCCAGTTATCCCCATCGGACGCTTGGGCTGCGTAGATGTTCCACTGACCAACCGGGTAACGCTCTTTGACGATTTCATCCATTAATTTCAAAGCGCTAGATACGATGGTGCCACCGGTTTCTTGCGAGTAGAAAAATTCGTGTTCATCGACTTCTTTGGCTTGCGTGTGGTGGCGAATAAACACAACGTCTACGTTTTCATAGGTGCGAGTTAAGAACAGATACAACAGCACATAGAAGCGTTTCGCGATGTCTTTGGTCGCTTGATCCATAGAACCAGATACGTCCATCAAACAAAACATCACGGCTTGGCTAGAAGGGACTGGTCGTTTTTCGTAGTTTTTAAAACGTAAATCGAAAGTATCGATGAACGGCACATTTTCAATTTTCTTGCGCAGTTCTTCGATTTCTTTTTTCAGACGATTTTCTTCAAGTTGTTGTGCTGGCTCAATATTTTTGATGCGAGTCAACTCGTCTTCGAGTTCTTTAAGAAGTCGCTTTTTGCCTGCAGTCATGGCGGTTCGACGAGCTAATGACTGCTGCAATGAACGAATAACGGAAATGTTGGAAGGGATCCCCGCGGTTTGGAAACCTGCTCGGTGAGTTTTCCATTCCGTAATTTTAGCGATTTGATTTTTTTCTAGATTCGGTAGCTCTAAGTCTTCAAACAGAATATCCAGGTATTCGTCTTTTGAAATTTGGAACACAAATTCATCTTGGCCTTCGCCATCGGGACTCGCATTACCTTCACCAGAGCCACTGCCTTGACCTCCA
>JABXIW010000232.1 GCA_013372875.1 Gammaproteobacteria bacterium
TCGATACCTATACCTAACCAGCCACCAGCAAACCCCTCTACATCATGAGAAACCTCTCCAGAGTGGTTTTTGTATAACTTCATACCGTAACCCAACGGACCACCAAAAGCCCCTGTTTGAGGGGGTACGTTAGCATCAGAGATAACCAAAGCCACACCATCTGCACCATCATAACCACCGCCATAAGCATAATGATCAAACTCGATTTCTAGATAGTTTTCATTCGATGGGAAAATATAGTTGTAAGCAGACGCCGTCGCCTGACGGGGCGTATTCCCGTTTAGCCTAAATCTGCCATTCTCGACAGTTGGCTTTACACTGTTGCCATAACCAATTACGGACCAATTATCTATATTATTTGAACTGAAAGTTTCCATTGGCAACAACGTACATTGCTGAACCGGAGGTGCTATCGGGCATGAGTAATCTGGTTTTTGAATTACTACACCATTTTTCATCGTCAAATGACGAGTAGTCACAGAGCCATAAACAGTAATAGGGTTTTCAAAACTAATGCTATTCGCCAGAATAAAACCGTAAAAACTAGGGTTATTCGTTTTAAATAGAATATCAGCATCGGGAGCATACAGCGTGACGTAATACTCCGTTGTCACTGTGATAGGATTGTTAAATACAACAGATTTGCCGCTAACATTGATTTTTGATTGATTAAAGAAAGAGTATTTACCATGTCCAGTATGAGTCCACTCACCCAAAGTGACTTCCGCATCCTCTGGTATCACCAAACGCACATCGTCACTTGGCCCCACTTCCATAACTAAAGTACCAATATTAGTTTGGTTTGGAAGGACGACCTTAACTTGCTCGTATGGAGAGCTATATTGGTTAATATCCAACTTGCCTAAGTTAGATGTAATTTCAATCTCGATACCACGTCCGCCGTCAACTGAGTAAGTATTAGATTGGCAAAGATTACTGTTATCACAAATCTGCCCAATGTTCTGAGCGGTAATGTTTAGAGTTGTACTATTAAAGTTAGTTTGCACTCCCAAAGGCTCATTCGCCTTACGCTTTTCTAGATGCCCATCCTTATTACCTACATCACAGCCAGCATCGGAGGAACACATCGGCTCCATGTACAAACGGTCCTGAGCATCCATTTGACTCACGGTATCAAAGCCAGCCAAAACAAACTTAGACTGCCGAGGAGTCGGCATTGAGTTTGTATAACGAAATAGATCTTGTTTGTCGGTAACGGTGTAATAGGTTTTATAGTCTTCTGACCACCCCAATGCACGAGCTGAACGGTTAGGTACGACAAGCGTATTATCGAATGAACCTTTGATACCTTGAATTGGTTCAGGGAAATAATGACAAACGTTATCAGGAAGTTCAGGTTCGACAGGATCTGGATCTGTAGAGCCAGTCCCACTGGAACACTGAATATTATCAACCCCAGAACCCAAAACCCAGTTTTGCCCTGTATCGAGATCACGAGTGGCAGTGTCTATTAACTGAAAGTACCCTGAGTCACCAAGTTTGCGATAATACTTTAGTACGTTTGTATTCGCTTTATGTGTAATTTTAATGTCGTACTCTAACCCTTTAACGAGGTTTGGCTCATTAAAGATATAGCTCAGACCAGCGTTCTTAGCACCTGTATACCAAAGGGTGTAGCCGTGACTACCTTGATCTAATTTAACGTCCTGATATTGCTGACTTCCTACTGCTTCGAACGTAATTGTAAAATCATCTTGCCCTTTTACGGAACATGTGCCGTGTTTAGGAGTAGCAAAAGCTAAACTTGGTAAAAATAACAAGACGACAAAAACAGCATTTATTCTTTTCATTATTATCTACTCCTAACCCAAATCTCTTGCTGACGCTGAACTTGCGATACCCCAGAACCACAAATAGCTGTTGCTTGCACCCGAAACAAGGATTCGGCTTCAGAGGTACCTTCATTAAAGGTACCAATACTTGAACAAATCATCGCATTGAGTCGACAACCTGTTCCTTCTGTAACATTGGGGATCTGACCATTGACGTTATCTGCACAGAGTGTCTCCACATCTGGTTCAGGAGTGTCTAATGGATATAGTTCCGTCAATGCCCACTCATTTGCAGACTGAGCAACAAACCAAGCTTTTGTTCCCAAAAACTCTCTTGTTAATCCGCTTTGATTCGACCATGTCACTTTCATTAAAGAGGAAGCCAAATATCCCATTACAATAATGACGAATAACACGATGATTAGTACATTTCCGCTGGAGTTTCTTCTATGGGACATTGAGCACCTGCACATCTTGTTGATACACACTACGTTCACCATCCTGCTCAAACTCTAGATTTATATGAACTAAACCACCTCGTTGCAGAGTAGGCTCTAGATAACGCATACCACTTACAGACGTATCGACACTATCCGCAACCGTAATACCATTTCGCGTAACTTGCTTGGCATCGAAACAGTAGCGAACCTCCGACTTCTCTTGATAAATATAAAGACGGCTAGAAACAGAGGAGCCCGTAATCGTACTTGCCGCCCCACTAACAACAAAAACCTTACCGGTTTTAGCTAAACCACCAATGGCTATATTTTGCGAAGAAGTTGATTGTAAATCTTCATATCGGCTTGGATTGATCACCATCCTGCGATTCGCAGGAATAGGATTAAGCGTTGAGTCATTACCTAGCAAAAACTCTAAGTCATTATTCTTAAACGTGTAAAAACCAGAATACTCAATCGGAACAAACTCTAAGCAATGGGAAGCATCCTTTGGAACATGAAAACTATTAGGTACAGCATGGCGGATTTCACGCGTCATCTTTTCTAAAACAAACTGAGCCTGCGTTTGTATTCGTTGGCGATCGATAGTATCAGCGTATCCTTTCATTCCTAACTGGACATAGCCAGCTATCCCCAACATGATGAAGCTGCCGACCACAATCGTAACTATCATTTCCATTAAGGTGAA
>JABXIW010000377.1 GCA_013372875.1 Gammaproteobacteria bacterium
CAGCCGAATATGGCTGGTTTTTTTGTTTTTGATTATCAATGGTTTAATATTGATTGATTTTGTAAATGCAGGGATCGGATATTTATGGCTGTGTGGCTAGTAGTTAAAAAGTGGCTTAGTTCGCACCTATTTAAATTAAGCAACCGAAACCTTCTTGTTATTAGTATTTTGTACATCAGTTTATCGTGGGGGCTTTTGGCTCTTGCGGGTGAAAAAGCGCTAACGGACAACTTCTCCAACTTCATTTATTACCTCATGGTTACCGCTAGTACGGTGGGCTATGGAGATCACTCTCCGGTCACAGACTTAGGGAAGTGGGTTGTTGTGTTGTTTGTTATTCCCGGTGGCTTGAGTTTGTTTGCTGCGTTACTGGGGCGTGTCGCTGGTTCTGCAATCGATTATTGGCGAGCGGGTATTTTGGGTAAACGGAGGGTGAGAGTGGAAAATCATATCGTATTGCTTGGGTGGAACGGGTCGAGAACAATGCACCTGATTCGTATGTTGCAACACGAAGAAGAAGGCAAGCGCCCTATCGTGTTGTGTAGTCGCTCTGATATTGAAAACCCATTGCCGGGTGAGATTCATTTTATCAAAGTGACCAGTTATACCGACGCACAGGAAATGAAGAACGCCAACATTACTGATGCGAGTTGTATCATTGTTGATAATCTTTCGGATGACATTACGCTATCCGCTGCGCTTTATTGTGCCTCTGTGAATCCTGACGCACACTTGCTGGCTTATTTTAAAGACGACGCTTTAGGTCGATTGCTCAGTCAGCATTGCCCTAAAGCAGAATGCATTCCTGCCGTAGGAGCAGAAATGTTGGCGAAAGCGGCAGTAGACCCTGGCTCTAGCGCCTTGCACCAAGAATTACTGGCATCCACCCGTGGGATGACACAGTACTCAGTCATTTATCCTGAGAATCAACCTATCACCACCATTGAGAGCATCTTTGGCTTTATCAAAAAGCGTCACCACGCGACGTTGATTGCGTTTGATATCGGCAACGGTATCCAACTCAACCCAGATTTAGATGCGGAAGTGCCACCGGGTACCAAGCTGTTTTACATTGCAGATGAACGTATTGATGATTTTGCATGGAAAGAAATGAACAAGGAACAATAATGCACATGATTGCCGGCCTGTTAGCAGGTTTTCCAAACTTTTTACTCTACTTCTCAGTATCCGTTATTTTTGTTTTGGCGTTTAAGTTCATCTACGTCAAGCTTACGCCTTATGATGAATGGCATCTGATCAAGGAAAAGCAAAATACCGCAGCCGCAGTGGCGTTGAGTGGCGCTTTTCTGGGGTATTGTATTGCGATTTCGGGTGCGGCAAAAAACTCAGTCAACATTGTCGACTTTATGGTTTGGGGCGTTGTTGCCATGCTTGCGCAAATCATCGCATTTGCCATCGTGCGTTTTATTTTGCTGCCAAGAGTTACTGAGCGTATCGAAAAAGATGAGCTGCCTGCAGGCATTGTACTTGCGGCGGTTTCTATATCGGTCGGCATGTTGAATGCTGCTTGTATGACGTACTAGGAGGAACGATGAAGCGCAGTTCCAACGTTAAACGTTCTTCCATGGATAAAAGCTTAAAGCTTGGAAAAATCATACCGTTCGCGGCATTTGGCGGAATTTTCTTCCTTGCGACCCAAGAATCAAAGACTGAAGGCTACATTTTTTCTGACGCCGATGAATGTAAATCCAACTCGCCAGAGTTTAGTGAGCAGTGTGATATTGCTTACCAAGAGGCATTGACTCGTGCTGAACGAAATGCTCCTCGTTATAACAATGAATTCGAATGTGAAAACGACTTTTACGAAGACGATTGTTACTACAGCTCAAGCTCTCGTGCTTATGTCCCTCATTTTGGCGGCTTTTTCTATAGTCGTTCAGTTAATGATTTGAAAGGTTACAACAAGAGTTATTATTCGGAACCGATGTACCGCTATAAGTCCAAATTTTATAACGGTGCAGGCCAGTTTTTTGGCTCCTATCGTAACCAGTCGACCAAAGTCGCGACCAGTAACTTAAACAAACGTGGGGGCGGAACCATTGGAAGAGCCATGTCTCGAGGTGGATTCGGGAAAGCGGTTTCGGTCAGTCGTGGCGGTTGATTATGTTTCGACGAGAGATACAAGAGCGAGAAAACTGGCGTGAATTAGCACGCCAGTTTGGTTTTGGTTTTCATTCTATGTATGGGCAACCGTATTGGGATGAGAGTGCTTACTACCAATTTACGCTGGAGCAAATCGAGCACGACCTAGAATCTCCCACTGAAGAACTGCATCAGATGTGCTTGTCTATTGTGGATGAGGTGGTTCGCTGTGAGCAACTACTGACGAAATGTGCGATTCCTGAGTTGATGTGGGAACAGGTAGCGTCTTCGTGGCAACGAAAAGAGCCTTCACTCTATTCTCGTTTGGATTTTGCGTATAACGGAACATCACCAGCAAAGCTACTCGAAAACAATGCCGATACACCGACAAGTTTGTTTGAAACGGGTTTTTGGCAATGGGTGTGGCTGGAAGATGTAGTTAACAAAGGTCGAATTCATCAAGCTGCGGATCAATTCAATATTCTTCAAGACTTTCTAATTGAGCGTTTTGCGGAGATAGCCAAATATCAACCGGGACAAACTCTCCACTTTAGCTGTTGCAAGTACACAGAAGAAGATAAAGCGACTGTCCAGTATTTAGAAGATTGCGCGCGCGAGGCGGGGCTAGCGACAGCTTTTGTGCACGTCGAAGATATTGGTGTAACGGAAGACGGAAAATTTGTGGATGTGGACGAACGAGCCATTCGTTGGATGTTCAAACTTTATCCTTGGGAATTCATGTTTGAAGAGGAATACGCGAAATATTTAGCGACTGCAAACGTCAACTGGCTAGAACCCATGTGGAAATCGATTTTATCCAATAAAGCACTTTTGCCATTGTTGTGGGAACGCTTTCCAAATCATCCCAATCTTTTGCCTGCCTATTTTGCTAATGACCCAAAAGCGAGTTGTTTGATCGATTATGTCATCAAACCGTTATTCTCGCGAGAGGGGGCGAATATTGAGATCGTCAAAGATGGAAAGCGCTTGGTGAAAACGCCGGGGCCTTATGAATCGAAATTCAATATCGTCCAGAAATATCATCCGTTGCCTAAGTTTGGGCAGAACCATACGTTAATCGGTAGTTGGCTCGTCAATGATAGAGCGGCGGGTATTTCGATTCGTGAAGACAGTAGCCTAGTGACGCAAGATATGGCGCGCTACATTCCACATGTGATTTTGACGTAATGAAAAAGCTCTCCATTCGGAGAGCTTTTTCATATCAGATGTTCAATTTCAATGATTACGTTATTTTATTGCTCTTCAGCCAACGCAACACCGCGTTGAGTAAGACCACATAGCATCACAGGTATAGCATTGAAGATCTCTTCAAA
>JABXIW010000069.1 GCA_013372875.1 Gammaproteobacteria bacterium
CTCATTGAGCGCCTTTTTTGATCGTCAACAATGGCCCCCAATCAAAGCAATCAGGCTAATTGATAAAATAGAATCATAGTCAATTTTGCCATCCCGCCCATTTCCGCTAAGATAAAGCCATCATTAAAAATAAAGCCACGACTATGGATTGGATCTTAGAGTTTGAATGGGGGCAACTTATCGCCCCAACCGTAACCATCATCATTGGTATCGTTCTCTATAAATTGCTGCAAAGTTTCTTTAAAGCGCGAGAAAAAAGCTCGGACAGCGCCATTTTGCAAAAGCAGATCACCAGCTTTATTTTTATGCTGATATTTGTCATTGCCTTTGTATTGGCTTTGCCCATAAAAGACAGCTTACAAGGACAAATCATTGGCTTGATCGGTATTCTTTTATCTGCCTCAATTGCATTAAGCTCAACTACCTTTCTGGGTAATTTAATGGCTGGAATCTGGCTGCGCTCAGTTAAGAATTTCCGCGTCGGTGATTTGATAGAAATTGGCGATAATTTTGGCCGAGTGACTACTCGCGGTTTGTTTCATATTGAAGTGCAAAATCGGGAGCGGGACTTAATTACCCTACCGAACCTACATCTAGTGACCAATCCTGTGACTGTGATGCACAATAACGGCACTATAATTTCTACCGAAGTATCACTGGGCTACGATGTGGATCACAGCGTTATTGAACCTATTCTGATCCAAGCAGTAGAAGCTGCGGGGCTCGAAAATCCTTTCGTATATATCGAGTCGCTAGGTGACTTTTCAATTGTTTATAAAGTACATGGTTTGGTCAAAGAAATTAACACTCTACTTTCGGCGCGCTCAAACTTGAACGCTCATGTGCTCGATGCTTTGCACAAAGCCAATGTTGAAATTGTTTCACCGAGCTTTATGAACCAGCGCCAAGTCAATGAGGATATTTTTATTCCTAAGCAAAAAGGCAAAAAAGGCCGGCTTAAAGTTGCCCCAGAAGAAGTTATTTTTGATAAAGCTGACCGCGCTGAAAAACTGGATGATTTGCGCAAAAAAGCGCAGGAACTTGAAGGTGAAATTCAGCAATTAAAATTAGATATTAAAGAAGAATCGGACACCGATAAAAAGCAGCAACTACAAGAACAGTTGGATAAGCTAGTTGATAAACAAGAACGCATTCATCAATATGTTAAAGAAAAATCCAAAGAGGTCAGTAAAGAAGGCAAAGATGATTAGATAAGTTCAAACATAAAGGGCCAGTTTAGCTGGTCTTTTTTATGTCCAATAATGTATCGCCGACAAGGTCAGTAAAGTTTGCGCTGAAAAATAAGTGGCCATCACATAAAACTGACCATATTTCAAAGGCTTAACAAACTTTCGCCATGCCAAAATAGCATCCGATATGGCAAATAAAATAGCACCTAGTAAGGCCAACTTAGTCATCAATGACATTTCCACAAGAAATAACGCGCTGGCAAAAAATAACATAGCGCCAATCGCCATAAAGTAAGCAACCACTGGCCAAAGGTATTTACCTAAATGCTTCCACAAAATCGCTAAGTAAATAATGCCAATAGGCAATAAAACCGCAGCTAGCCAACTAATATCATTGCCGATTAATCCTTGATAGAAAGCATACACATAACAAAGATGCGCTACTAGAAAGCTGACAAGCCCCGCAATAAACTTTTGTGGTCTGAGCATCAAGAAAATATCCCCAACCAGCGAAAAGACTAGCCCCAACAAAATCCATTGGTTATAACTCACCTCAAGATCGGCTTTTAACAACAGCAAGCCAATGATGAGCAACATGGTTAAGGGTTTAAACAAATAGGTCAAAGACCATTTTTGCTTGTAGTCCGCCACAATATGGGCCGTACCAGAAACGATAATCGCTGCGATAAAAAGTTGGATGATCATAGGTATTATTAAAATTGGCAAAGAAAAAGCGACCTGAGTCGCTTTTAATTCAAATGATTAAGCATTAATCATTGCTAGACATAAAGATACGCAGAATGTACCAGAACATCATGGCCACACTTGCGAACAATTGTAACGCCGCACCCACATAGCGATCTTCTGGGTAGTGATGCAATACATTAGAAGTGTCATATAGAATCGCCGCACCAGCTAAGCCAACCATCGCCACGCTAAACCAGGTGCCTAAGTGGAAGCCAAAAATTAAAGACGCTACGATTGCTAAAATCGCTAAACCGCCGCCCCACATCAACATACCGCGCAAAAACGAAAAGTCTTTACGAGTATAGAATACGATAGCGGTCAAGATACCGAAGCCAACTAAAGTCACAATGGCAGCGCTTTGAATAATATCCGCCATTCCAGCTGCAATCAGTAACATTGGCGCAAAAATAATCGCTTCAGCAATAATAAAGCCAATCAAACTCGAATATTGAGTTACTTTGGACTGCGAACTATGAGCTAAGTGGGTAGCTATCCAGCTAGCAGCTACAAAGCCACCAAATAAAGCCATCCAACCATAACTAAATTGCGAAATGAAAATAAGAATCTTCTCAGAAATACCTGATTGATAGAAATAAACACTGATTAAGGTGAACGCAACGATTGACGCTAACAAGTGGTTATAGGTTTTAGTGATAAAAGCACTACGACGGTCAACGCTCACACGGCTGACGGGAGTGCGGTAGGCATCATTTACATCTTCGTAACTCATTGATTACTCCTTTGCGAAACTTATGGTTTTAATATAAAGGTTTTTGTTGTTATTTCAATTATCCAGCTTTATTCCTAGCAAACAGCTTAGAACGGAATATCGTCATCAAAATCATCATCCACTGGCGGCGCTACTGGCGCTTGCTGTGGCTTTTGCTGTGGCGCACCGCCACCTTGACCACCAAATGCGGCCTCACCACCACCTTGACGGCCGCCTAACATTTGCATCACGCCATTAAAATCTAATACCACTTCTGTTGTGTAACGATCAGCGCCTGACTGATCTTGCCATTTACGGGTTTGCAATTTACCTTCTAAATAAACTTGCGAACCTTTACGCAAATATTCGCCAGCAATTTCTGCTAATTTGCCGAAAATCACCACACGATGCCATTCGGTTTTCTCTTGTTGCTGACCAGTATTCTTATCTTTCCAAGTTTCTGAGGTTGCCAAGGTCAAGTTAGCAATGGCACGGCCATCTGGCGTATAACGCACTTCTGGATCTTTACCTAAATTACCCACTAAAATTACTTTATTAATGCCACGACTGGCCATATTGCCTCCAAATTCTTTTTTATTTCAATCACTTATAACTGCAATTAACGGCTTTATAATTATGATTGGGCGTATTTCTAAAATTTCAATCGCACTATCTTAGCTGCTTTTGGCGATGAAAGGTAGCCTTTGATCTGCTGCTTCAATATATCCAATTCTAGTCATAACTGCTTTAGCCAAAGGCTAGCAACCCATTGGTTAATTTCTATTCTATTTGTCAGCCAATTCGCTAATAAAAGTGCTTCAGGCGTTTAGTCTAAAGCCAAAAAGCGTTATAGTAACGGGTTCGTTTTGGCCTTGTCTTATGGCCAATTTAACCTGAAAAATTTTGGCGAAGACTCAATGGATACCATCGAAATACGCGGCGCAAAAACTCATAATTTAAAGAATGTCGATCTGACTTTACCTCGCGATAAGCTGATTGTTATTACTGGTTTATCAGGCTCTGGTAAGTCCTCACTTGCCTTTGATACCTTGTATGCCGAAGGTCAGCGACGCTACGTAGAGTCTTTGTCGGCTTATGCGCGCCAGTTTTTATCACTAATGGAAAAGCCCGATGTGGATCATATCGAGGGTTTGTCGCCAGCCATTTCGATTGAGCAAAAGTCCACTTCACACAATCCACGCTCAACCGTGGGTACCATTACAGAAATTTATGACTATCTGCGCCTTTTGTTCGCAAGAGTCGGTACGCCCCACTGCCCCGATCATCATTTGCCACTAGAAGCCCAGACGGTTTCGCAGATGGTGGATTTGGTACTAGAACAACCTGAAGGCAGTAAGTTAATGCTATTGTCGCCAGTGGTGCAAAACCGCAAAGGCGAGCATGTACAGCTGATCCAAGAACTACAAGCTAAAGGCTTTGTGCGCGCTCGTATTGATGGCAAGGTTTGTGATCTAGCCGAAGCGCCAGAGCTAGATCTCTATAAAAAGCACACCATTGAAGTAGTGGTGGATCGCTTTAAAGTCAAAGCAGGCTTGCAACAACGCTTGGCGGAATCCTTTGAAACCGCGCTAGAGCTGGCCGAAGGGATCGCTCGCGTGGCACATATGGACGAAGATCCAAACTTCGAAGAAATGGTCTTTTCCGCCAAATACGCCTGCCCTACTTGTGGTCACTCAATCCCTGAATTAGAGCCGCGGATCTTTTCTTTCAACAATCCAGCGGGCGCTTGCCAAACTTGTGATGGCTTGGGTGTGGACCAATTCTTCGATCCTGAAAAAATTATCACCAATGATGAAGTGTCATTGGCGGGCGGCGCTATTCGTGGCTGGGATCGCCGCAACGTCTATTATTTCCATATGCTGAAATCCCTAGCCAAGCATTATGATTTTGATATTGAAGCGCCTTGGTCTTCGCTTTCGAAAAAAATCCAAAAGGTGATTTTGTTCGGCAGCGGCCGCACCGAAATTGAATTTGAGTATAACAATGACAAGGGCGCAGTTTATCGTCGCACTCACACTTTTGAGGGTATTATCCCTAACATGCAGCGCCGCTTCCGCGAGACTGAATCGGGTGCGGTGCGCGATGACCTCATCAAATACATGACCACTCAGTCTTGTAATGACTGTGATGGCACACGTTTGAATGAAGATTCGCGTAATGTTTTGATCGAAGGCACTGCGATTCATCAGGTCACGCGCTGGTCGATAGAAGATGCTTTTAACTATTTTGCCAAACTCAGCCTGCCTGGAAAACGCGGTGAAATTGCGGCAAAAGTACTCAAAGAAATTGGCGATCGCTTGAGTTTCTTGGTCAATGTGGGCTTGGACTACTTAACCATGGAGCGCAGCGCCGATACCCTTTCTGGCGGTGAAGCTCAGCGGATCCGATTGGCCAGTCAGATTGGCGCTGGCCTCGTGGGCGTCATGTACATTCTGGATGAGCCTTCAATTGGTTTGCATCAGCGCGACAATGATCGCTTACTAAAGACCCTGACTCATTTACGCGATCTGGGTAATACGGTGATCGTGGTAGAGCACGATGAAGACGCCATTCGTGCGGCTGATTTTATTGTGGATATTGGTCCTGGTGCGGGCGTGCATGGCGGTGAAATCGTTGGTAAAGGCTCGTTAGCGCAAATCAAGAAAAACAAAAATTCCCTTACTGCTCAATACCTTACAGGCGCTAAAGAAATCTCCGTGCCAAAAGAGCGAACGCCTTTTGATAAAAAGAAAACCATTCAGCTTAAAGGCGCCCAAGGTAATAACCTTAATAGCGTTAATTTAGAGGTTCCGGTGGGCTTGATGACTTGTGTTACTGGTGTTTCAGGCTCGGGGAAATCTACTCTGATAAACGATACCCTCTATCCGATTGTGGCTAAAGAGATTAACCGCTCTAGCTTACAAGCCAAGACTTATGGCTCGATTGCCGGTTTAGAGCATATCGATAAAGTTGTTGATATTGACCAAAGCCCAATTGGCCGAACTCCGCGTTCTAATCCAGCCACTTACACGGGTATTTTCACACCCATTCGTGAGCTATTTGCCGGTACTCAAGAGTCTCGCGCGCGTGGTTATAAGCCTGGGCGCTTTAGTTTCAACGTTAAAGGCGGTCGCTGCGAAGCCTGTCAGGGCGATGGCGTGATCAAGGTTGAGATGCACTTTCTGCCCGATGTCTATGTGGCTTGTGATGTCTGTAAGGGCAAGCGTTATAACCGCGAAACTTTGGAAATTACCTACAAAGGCAAAAATATTCATGAAGTGTTGGAACTAACGGTTGAAGATGCGCGCGAATACTTTGATGCCATTCCTGTCATAGCGCGTAAATTACAAACCTTAATTGATGTGGGTCTTTCCTATATCAAACTTGGTCAATCGGCCACTACCCTGTCTGGCGGTGAAGCGCAACGAGTTAAACTGTCGCGCGAATTGTCCAAACGCGATACAGGTAAAACCTTGTATATTCTGGATGAACCGACTACGGGCTTACACTTCCATGACGTCAATCAGTTATTGCAAGTCCTGCATCGATTGCGCGATCATGGCAATACCTTGATTGTTATTGAGCATAATCTCGATGTGATTAAAACCGCCGACTGGATTGTGGATCTTGGCCCCGAAGGTGGCAGTAAAGGCGGTCAAATTATCGCCACCGGCACACCAGAAAAGGTAGCCAAAACCAAAGGTTCATTTACGGGTAAATATTTAAAGCCGATGTTGCGCTAATATATAAACCATAGGTAAGTTTTTCTAATGAGTTATACTGATTTCTCCTTGTTCAATAAAATGGTGACAATATTAAAAGTTTAGTCTTTTTTTTATTATTTTTAACCTTAGCTTCTTGTGGTACATATGAGATAAGCCCACAAAAGTTTATTAAGATAAATAGCGAGAAGCAGATAAAAAATATTCTGGTGAATATTTTTCATTATGAAAAAAGTTGCTCCGTTATGTATCATGAAGGTATGGATGGGAAAAGAGATTTTGACCTATTCCTGTTGGTAAACTCCGATAGTGAAATAATAATACCCAAAACCAAACTCACTATGGGCTGTAATAGAAAAGCTGAACACCTCGATAAACTACACATTTCATTGATTCACCCTTTGATACAGGAAGAAATTTTTTCTTTGCCACTAGATTCAAAAACTTACAGCTTCAAACTATCTCTTGCAGATGTGGAAAGTAGAGCTAATTATATCAATCAATATATAGCTAGTTTCGACGAGGATGAATCGCAAAAGCACTTAAAAATACTTAATTTAGTTATATTGAGTATCCATAAATATAAAGATTCTTTAATAGAGGGGTGTATAAATAAGACATCCAAAATAAAGTGCTTTCAAGATATATATTCATTTGAAAAGCCTGTATTACAAAAGCACTATGAACATCTAATTTCAAGATTAAACTTAAGCTATGTAGAGAAATCGCAATTGAAAAATAAACTAATAGAAGCTTTATGAAAGACTGCCTAAAGTATTCTCAAATGACTCCGACCCATTCGCCCCCATTCAAAAATAAAAAGCCCCACCTGGGGTAGTTAGGCAGGGCTTTCGTTACTTCCTTTTAAGCCAGTAGCATCACTAATGAAACGAGTATAACCGTTGCTATTACTAGCAGCGTTAGCTGTTCTAAATACTCTTCCATAGCTTTCTCCTTAGTTACTTATTGAAGGTGAGCTCATCATAGATTCTGTTAATGACAATCAGATGTCAGTTCAGTGATACCTGTATGAAGTCAGAATCCGCTATCACCATAAGGACTTTATCAACCTCAAGACCTATATAAACTTCAAGATCTGCTGAATTGTTTATATTCCGTTACATTTTGCCGTTGAGGCTTGGCGCGGATATTGGTACAAAGAGTGTTGATATTTTTTAGAACGTCTATTACCCGTGGGGAAATCATGAAATTTAATAAAGTTAGCCAAGCGCTGGCAATTGCACTATTGGGTTCAACAGTAGCATTTACTGCTCCTGTGGCCGAAGCAGCTGCCGCAAAATCCAATAAAGAGCAGAAAGCCGATAAATCTATCAAAGATACTGTCAAGGATATGACCAAAATCGAGGGATTATTCGATTTATACCAAGATCCAAAAACGGGCAAGATGAAAATGGTCATCAAAAAAGACCAAATGGGCAAAGAGTTTTTACACTTTGCACAATTAAGTGATGGCCTAGTGGGCGTTGCTGGTTTCCGTGGTGCTTATGCTGGGGCAAGAATCTATTCTATCGACCGCCATTATAAAAACATTGAATTTAAAGCGGAAAATACCAGTTTTTATTTCGATCCTGATAATGCGGTATCAAAGGCCAAAGATGCAAATATCAACTCTCCAGTAGTGAGTAGCTTGCCTATTATTGCCGAAGACAAAGAAACTGGCGATGTGTTAATCGATGCAGACAAATTGTTCTTATCAGAATCGTTATTGCAAATTAAACCTTCTCCACGCCCAGGTGCAAAGCCTGGTCAGAATTTAGGTTTAGGCAAATTGAGCAAAAGCAAAACTAAATACATCGAAGTTGATAACTACCCAGAAAACACCGACTTCCAAGTTGAATATGTTTATGACAACCCTGCGCCAGTAATTCCGCAAGCCAGAACCGTTACTCCTGGCTTGTTTGCTGTAACGGATGCGCGTTCGATTGAAGTTGAAGTGCGTCATTCACTCATTGAAGTTCCTGAAAACAACTATAAGCCACGCTTTGACGATCCGCGCGTGGGCTATTTCATGAACCAAGTGCATGACATGACAGCGGTTGGCGATCATACGCCTTATCGAGATGTGATCCGTCGCTGGCACTTAGAGAAACAAGATCCTACAGCGGAACTTTCGGAGCCAGTTGAGCCAATCGTATGGTGGATCGAGAACACTACTCCTGAGCATATTCGCGAGACGGTTAAAAATGCAACTTTAGAGTGGAACAAGGCATTTGAAAAAGCAGGGTTCAAAAACGCTATTCAAGTAAAAGTTCAGCCTGACGATGCTGAATGGGATGCTGGCGATATCCGTTACAACGTTTTACGTTGGACTTCCTCTCCGCGCCCTCCTTTTGGCGGTTATGGCCCAAGTTTCGCTAATCCGCGCACCGGCCAATTACTTGGCGCCGACATCATGTTGGAATACTCAGTATTCAACCGCATTGCCTTTGCTGAAGAGCTAATGGCAACAGAATCTATCAGCATGGAACAAGCCATGGAAAAGTCATTGGAATATGACGAGAACATCCATAAAGCTATGTACCAAGATGCAATGGACGGCCGCATGATGATGGAAGCCATGGTGGATAACCCTGAAGAAGTTTCAGACTTCTTATATGACTTTATTCACTTTTTAGTATTGCACGAAGTTGGCCATACTTTAGGTTTGAACCACAACATGAAGTCGAGTCAATTACATGATTTAGCTTCTGTAAATGATAAAACTAAAACCGAATCTATGGGTTTAACCGGTTCTGTGATGGATTATCCGGCTATCAACTTCAGCACTGATGGCAAGCAAGGTAACTTCTACACGAACACGCCTGGTCCATACGATTTATGGGCAATCGAGTTTGGTTATAAGCCATCTTTAGCAAATGCTGATGCTGAAAAAGATCGAATGACAGCTCTGCTAGCACGCTCTACTGAGCCTGAACTAGCTTTCGGTAACGATGCGGACGATATGCGCTCGCCAGGTAAAGCGATTGATCCGCGTATCAACGTTGGTGACATGACTTCAGACGCCGTTGGCTTCGCTATTGGTCAAATGGATCACATCCGCAAGGTTGAAGATCAATTAGTAGACCGTTTGGTGAAAGAAGGCGATTCTTATCAAGGTCTTGTTAATGGTTTCGGCGCTTTATACCGTCAATACGGTGGCCACGCACGTACTATCTCGCGCTACATTGGTGGTGTTTACTTAGATCGTGGTTTCGCAGGCCAGCCAGGTGCTGCAGAGCCATTCCAGCCAGTTGAAAAGGCTAAGCAAAAAGAAGCCATGAATGCCTTAGCAAAATACATCTTTGCTGAAGATGCCTTTGATTTTAACAAGGACATTTTAAGCAAATTGCAATTGCAACGTCGCGGCTTTAACCACTTTAGCTTTACCGAAGATCCAAAAGTTCACGACTGGGCGCTAAATACTCAGCGTGGTGTTTTAGTACAACTGCTTCACCCTGTGGTGCAAAAGCGTATCATTGACTCAGCCATGTATGGCAATGAATACGAGCTATCAGAAGTGATGAATGACCTGACTAAAGCGATTTTCACTGGCGACTCTGGTGATGTGAACTCTATGCGTCAAAACCTACAGATCGAATACATCAAAGGTTTAGCGAATATCGTTCAATCTAATGGTAAAGCTGGCTACAGCAACCAAAGTGTTGCTCAAGCGCGTCAACAGTTGAAGAATATTGATTCGAATACTAGTACCGCTTTCTGGCAGTCAGATGCCACCAAAGCGCACAATCAATATGTCAAAGACTTGATTGAAGCTGCACTAGAGTTAAAGAAAGTATAACTTTCCACTCAATAAAAAAGCCCGCGTTCTGCGGGCTTTTTTGTGTTTATCAATTAATCATTGGCTTTCACTTCTGCCTGTGCAGCTAACCGTTGTTTTTTCTTGAGCAGATTCTTCTGATACTTCGATTGTACAATATCACTTAGCACCAGAATCGCGATCACGAAATAGAAGGTCGCTTTGCTCATCGGCGTAATATGACTGCCGAAGAAAGTTAAACCTGCTTTATGACCACCATCGGCAAGCAACATCACCCCTACAATCAAAAGAATAAATAAACCAAGTACCTCAAACATACGATTTTTTTCAAGAAACTCAGAAACCGTATCCGCTAGCCAAATCATTGCCACACCACTGGCAATAATTGCGGTAGCCATAATCCAGAAGTTGTCGGTCAAAGCCATAGCACTCAAAATTGAGTCGAATGAGAATACCAAGTTCATCATCACAATTAACGCGATGATTTTAGTTGCCGATTGCGGCTTTCTTTCAACGCCGCCATCAACTTCTAGCGCCATCATATGCCAAATTTCTTTGACTGCGGTGTACATTATAAAAACACCACCAAACAGAATGATCAGACTTTCAAAGGTGAAAGTGCCCTCGACTACGCCTTGCCAGTTGATGCTGAACATATCGCCTTGCACATAGTCAATCAACTTCATTAGAGAGAATAGCAATACGATTCTAAGCGCTACCGCAATGCCGATCCCTAACCAACGTACTCGCTTTTGTTCCGCTTTAGGCGCCCGCTTGGACTCTAATGAGATATACAAAAGGTTATCGAAGCCTAATACCGCCTGTAGGACGATAAGCATCATTAAGGTAAATAAGTTTTCGAGCGTAAATAAATCCATAATCCCCTGCTTCTTCTTGATTGTTTGAGCCAGTTTGGCATAAGTTTAGCATATCGACATTCTTAGTTAAGACTCATGAGCCAATCGAATTTACAAATTATTGAATTTCAACCGCAACTAGCACACCACTTTAAAAGCATCAACATGGCTTGGATCGAGCATTATTTCGAGCCGGAAGCCGAAGACATGAAAGTTTTAAATGACCCCAAAAAGCATCTGATTGATACCGGCGGCAATATTGTTTTTGCCGAATATAAGGGACAAATTGTCGGAACCTGCGGCTTGAAGAAGTGGAGTGATACTGAATATGAGCTGGTCAAAATGGGGGTGCTGGATAATTACCAAGGCTTGCAATTAGGCTATCATCTGGGACAAGCAGTGATTGAGTTAGCCGAACGAGCTGGTTGCAAAAGACTGTTTTTGGAAACCAATAAAAAACTCAAACCCGCCATTAATCTCTATAAAAAACTTGGATTTCAAGAGTTTAGCAATGATACATCGCGCTGTGACTATCAAAGATGCGACCTTTATATGGAGCTGTTTTTTAATTGATACATTTCTGCTAATGCATATTTGCATTGGATGTGCTAAATTTTAGCCACGAACTAGGGGTAGTTTGTGTTCAATTAAAGGGGATACTTGTGCGTAATCTATTGATTTCTATTTTATTTTTGTCTTTTTCTTCAACTAGTATGGCGAATGAAGAACAAGCCATCAATTCGCAAATTAGCGAGCTTTACAACCAATTCAATATTGAAATGGGTAAATTTCAAGCCTCAGAAATGCCGATATTCGTGCTAGAAAAACAATATTATCGAGTCGGTAAAAAATACCTGAAAACTTGTAAAGCAGAATTTAATAACCATTCTAGCTGTGCAATTTTCACAGTTCCCTTTGATGCTTGGTATTTCATTGGCGGCGGAGTTAGAGGCTGTAAAGTTATAACCTGCTTCAAAGATTATTTTTGAGGCCGATAAACCGATAAACTAGCATTTGAGATGTTCATTTTATCGGTCAAAACTCTTTCTTGGGTATGATTTACCGAAAAGCCAGACACGCTGTTGCTGTTGTTAAGATCCAGAAGTTTATTGGTACTTAAAGTCGCAAAATCTACAAAATACAGACTCTTAATGTTATTTTTGCCTCTAGTAAAATAGAGCCCCTTTGCTACAGATTGTATTGTTTGCGCTGCATCTGTATTAGCAATATCATTCACCTTAACTTCTTCTAAGTTTGTCAGATCGAGGCGCCATAAACCCTGTAGCTCATCTTTCACTAAGAATAACGTCTTATTATCAGGAGCGAGTGTTCCTACATAACCCCCATTGGTTGTAACCTGTTTTAGCTTGTTAGTCTGCAAATGAAGACTAAAGATTTGATTTACTTCTTTGACCACTTTAGAGAAGTATAAGCTAGTGCCATCTACCGACCAAAAAGGGTTCTGAACGTAACTATCGTCCTCAGAATACACCATGACTGACTCATTGGTTTTAAAGTCATATATGTAAATTTTTCCACCCAAGTTATAAGTGATCCTGTTATCACTAGGTGACCATTTAGGCGTATAAATAACTAAATCTGACTGATTGTTGGTTAACTGCTTTACTTTCCCCTCTTTGCTTAACCACAACTGCCAATGGCCACTACGCTTTGAAGCAAATACAAAGGCATCAGATTGATTCGCGTAAACAGCTGAAAGCTCCATGGCTTTCGATGAATGCAATATTTTCGATGTTAAGCTAGGATCGCTAATTTCCAGCCCAATGATTTCACTATCATTATTCCTACTGATGGTGTAAATCGCATTGGACAATGGAGAGTTATAGCTAGAAATAATGGTGTTATCTTTCGTCAGCAAAGTCTTGGAATACCCATGCTCCAGTGAATAAATCGCCACTTGATTCTTATTTGGATGGAAAATGATCCCCTGCCCATCTGGCGTCCATGATAGTTGGTCAACATAGCTAATATAAGTAAATTGATGTTCCTCTTTTCTTGATTTCAAATCATAAAGAAAAACTTCGTTATCCTCTTCATAGACTCTCATATACAGTAATTTGTCCTGCTCAGGAGAGAGTCTAACTGTCCAATCACCCCAAACAGCGTTACCAGGATTGGTCAACAACTCGATTTCACCGTTTGATAACGTAAAACTATAAATGCTTGCGGGGATCACGGTGGACTTAGTGTAATTATAATAAAGAACCCCATTGGTATCGTCATACGCAGCGCTCGAACCTAAAGGTGAGCACTTAGTGACCTCTTTAAATTCAAGAACTTCCTCAAAGTTTTCCGCCAGTTCTAAGATCACCAATGAGCAATCCTCAGAAATAGGCTCTGAACTTGAGCGCCTAGATGCCACCAGTTTTGTTCCCGAGGTGCTCCATGCAACTTTGGAGTAGTCAAAATCTCCATGGGTTAATAAGAACGTTTGCTGACTTTCTAAATTCAATAAATAAATATCCCTATTGTTACTAGTGCTATCGCCATAATTGGTGATAGCCAACCATTGCTCATCAGGCGAAGGAATAGCCTCATGCAAAATACCATCAATCTGATTAATTATGGAAATATCGCTATAAACGGGTTGTTGGTTTTTGCTCCACCAAGCATTTAGCCCAAAATTCCAACTTAATAGTGCCAATACCAGCAACAAGCCCAAAGTATGCAACACTGGATATTTATAGAACCATTTCGAGAGCCAATTAGCCGATTCCGACTCTAATTTGATATTAATCGCCTCGCTCGGAGAAACTTCGACGATCTGTTCAATTGGCGCCACCAGAGCATAACCTTTCTTAGGAACCGTTTTTATATAATCTTGGGAGTCGCCATCACTGGCTAGGTATTTGCGAAGTTGGTTAATGGTTTTATAGACGGCATGATCGGTAACGACTTTATTATCCCAAACGTCCTCAATCAGTTTTTCACGATTGATGGGATTGCTTGGATTTTGCGCAAAATAGCACAAAAGCGTCATATTGAGTGGCTCAATACGCACTTCCTTACCAGTGTCGGAAGTTAATAAATTCTTATTTTGTTCAACTTTCCAACTTCCAAGCCTAAAAATATCCAATAAAACCTCAAAAATTTGCTTTTATTTTTCAATGGGTTAGCAAAGGTTAACTTTTAGTTAAGTATCTGTAAAGACAGATCAGACCTTTTTTAGCTAATTTTAGCTCAGAGGTTTTGAAGAGTCATTGAACGGACTTGAAAAATCTCCACGGTCCCTAAGAAGCTACCCCTTTTAAGGCCTGTGAAAATAAAGGAACTAATAATAACAAAATGGCATTTATATGACTGCGTATACAAACTGGCCAGTCAAAGCCGCCTAGCTAGCATGCAGGCGGCTTTTTACATTATGTTCAAAGAATTGTTAAGTAAGAAGTGAATATCCATAATTAGAATTACACAAGCAAAAGTAACCATAATCGCCTTGAACTGTTTATCTATTTTGATTGGTTTAACTCTAAAACTTATCAGAACAACCAATAAACTTAACGCTATTGATAAAATAAAACAGAGCAAGCTCAAATTATCTTCATACCAAATAATGCCTGATGTCTTTGATACAGTAAGCTCCTGATTTTGGGATGCATTCCCTGCAAACTTGAATAAGAAGTCTAATAGCCACGTTTCTTTATTGAAGTAATGCCAAAAAGAATGATAGCCCACAAGGTAAAATAAAAGGCTTATTAAACTCAAACAAATAGTAAGTTTTTTCACGTTTAAATTAAAATTTTCTATTTAATTTCAAGTATTTGGTCGTTCTGCTCAAGTTTCAAGGCCACATCCATACCTGTAATCACTTCTCCAAAAATAGTGTAGTTGCTATCTAGGTGCAGGTTCGGGGCTAAATTGATGAAGAATTGGCCTCCACCTGTGTCTTTGCCAGCAGTTGCCATACCCAAAGTGCCATAGCGGTGTGAGCGGGAGTTTAGCTCTTCGCGAATGGAGTAACCTACGGTTCCTGAGCCATCGCCATGCTTACCACCTCCTTGCGCCACAAAATTCGGGATCACCCGATGGAAATAAGTACCGTCATAAAAGCCCTCTTTGGCCAATTTAACGAAATTCGCCGAGGTGTAGGGAGTGTCAGAAAATAGCTTGACTAGAATCTTGCCCTTGCTCGTGACCAATGTCATTTGACGAGGTAGCGACGGTAAAGTCACAGAAGTTGGCTGCGGCGCAGATTCTGGCGCTTGATAGCTGCCTAATTTTTGCTGAGCGCCCGTTGCGATTATGACCTTATCGCTTTTCGCCAAGGCTTCTAACCGGTCTTTGTCATTTTGCTCAGCGTAAAACCCTATGGCAGCTCTTTGCAAATTAGGGCTATCAGAGTCTAGCCATTGCTGAGCCAATTTTTGCATGGCTTCAGGCTTAGGATTATTTGCCGCATCAAAGGCTTGCGATTGGATCCAGCTGTTTTCACTAGCGACCAACTTGTTCAGGTTATCTAAAATCATCCACTTTTTAGCGCTTTGCAAAGCGGTTAACGAACTAATTAGATCCTTACTAGTAGCTAAGCCATTAATCTTAGCCACTTGATCTTTATCACCAATCGGCAGCTTACCCAAGGCTTGAATGGCGCTGACGCGAATACCAATATCATCACTTTGTGCCTTTTGATAAAACCAATCAAATTGCTCTTTTGGCTTTAGATTACCGATGGCGCGAATGGCGTAGCCTTGTGAATCATTATCGAGCTTGTCCGTTATACCCATTACCTTTTGGATATGATCAGAGTTCATCAAAGGCACTCGCGCCAACAAGAAACTGGCTTGCAGTGAAGTGGCAGGCTTAGCAAGATATTCAATGACTTTATCAACTTTGAGGTTTTGCTTATTGGTCAGCTTATCGCGATGAAACAGCGCAAGAATGCCCAAACCTTGCATGGCACCACGTGCAGCCTGATCACTCTTGGTATTATTGATAATGCTATAAAGCGCTTCCGCCGACTTATCATGACCAAGATTACCAATGGCCAATGCTAAGCGCTCCTGCACATCCTTATCCGTTTCTTTATCAAACTGTTCGGCTAACAGAGGCACTAACTGTGGTGATAGGCTGATCCCAGCAGCAAAAGCAGCAGTTTCCCTAACCCTACTATCCTCATGACTGATTTGAGGTTTGATTAAATCAGCTGCCCCTTGGCCGCCAATTCTTCCCAGCGCAATTAAAGCCACTTTGATGGTTTCAGGGTTTTCACAACTTATAGCCTGTGCAAAAACACCCTGTTTGACTTGGCGCATATCTGCAGCTTTATATAGTTCTGTTGGCTCGACACAATGTTTTTGCTGCGCCATTGAGATGTGACTGCAGCCCGTTAAGCCAAGCAGCCCCAGTCCTAACAAAGTCTTAGTCCCCAATTTGTTCCATAAAATGTTCTTCTTCATGATTGATTCGCTCCTCAGGTAGCGTCCCTCTAGCAAGATAGGTAGAATAGCGCCATTATTTTGGTCAATAGAGTAACCCATGGCTCAATATATTTATACCATGAATCGTGTGGGCAAA
>JABXIW010000211.1 GCA_013372875.1 Gammaproteobacteria bacterium
AATACCGCAAGAAAGGTTGGGATATTGCACTCGGCTCATCAGGCACCATCAAAGCGATTCAAGAGGTATTGATTGGGCTGGGCTTTGAAGACGGTTTAATTACAGCAAAGCGTCTGAGTAAGCTCATTGATACTTTAAACGAGTTCGCGTCAATTGATGATATTCAGTTGACTGGCTTGACCGATGAACGTAAACCGGTATTTGCCGCTGGTGTGGCGATTTTGGCTGCGATCTTTCAGGCACTAAAAATCGACCAGATGTTTTTTTCTGATGGAGCATTGAGAGAAGGATTGCTATATGAAATGGAAGAGCGGTTTGCTCGCTCTGACATTCGCATGCGTACCACGGAAAACCTAGCACAAAAACATCGTGTGGATCTCGAGCACGCTGCACGCGTAAAAGGTCACGCACGCGAGATGCTTGAACAAGTACATTCTGAGCTTGGGATTAAAAAGAAAAGCGAACTGTTTGATTTATTAGAATGGGCCGCTCTGCTGCATGAAGTTGGGCTAAGCATCAACCTACGCAGCTTTCATCGCCACTCGTTTTATATTCTTCTGCATTCAACCCTGCAAGGTTTTAACCGTGAGCAACAACTCGTCTTGGCGACGCTTGCACGCTTTCAACGCAAAGCGCTAAGGCTCAATGAGTTGCCAGAGTTCAACCTCTACAAACAAAGTGATGTGTTAAGCCTGATTAAGATTCTTCGTCTGTCCATAGTCCTTAATGGGCAACGCAACGACGACCCACTACCTGACATCACTTTATCGATCAAAGGCGATGAATGGATGCTCGCTTGTACCGATGAAGCATGGTTAGATAATAATAAGTTGCTGCATGCCGATTTGCTGGAAGAACAAGATAGATGGGCAAGTGCGAAGTGGACACTCACTTTTTAGTTTTCGGTACAATGAAAAAAGTCGGCTTAAAGGCCGACTTTTTTTAACTCTTCCGCTGCGAAATCTGCAGTGATCGGCACATAGCCATCTTTTTCGACTAATGCTTGTCCCTGAGCAGAGAACATAAAACGAATAAACTCGGCTTCTATTGGAGACAACGGGTAATCAGGATGCTTGTTCACGTACACGTACAAATAGCGTGATAGTGGGTACTTACCTGAGACAATATTTGTACGAGTCGGGCTAACATAGTTAACCCCGCGTTTAGCGATGGGAACCAACCTTACGCCAGCCACTCGATAACCAACGCCAGAATAACCAACTCCGCTGATGGTCGATGCCACAGATTGCACCACAGAAGCCGAGCCCGGTTGTTCATTCACTCGAGTTTTGAAGTCACCACCACACAGCGCATTGCTTTTGAAGTAACCATACGTCCCGGACACAGAGTTACGCCCAAACAACTGCAAGTTGCGCTTCGCCCATTCGGCTTTTAAACCTAGTTGCTGCCAGTTAGTGATGAACTGACTTTCTCCACAACGCAACGTAGCGGAAAACATGGCGTCCAATTGATTAAAGTTCAAACCTTGAATGGGATTGTCTTGATGCACAAAAATACCAATAGCATCAATAGCAACGCGCAATGCTGTAGGTTTGTAACCATGCTGTCGCTCAAACGCTTCGATTTCTTTCAAACGCATCGGGCGGCTCATTGGACCAAACTGCGCCGTTTGCTCTGTTAAAGCAGGTGGCGCCGTTGACGAGCCTGAAGCTTGAACTTGCGCGTTGATGTTCGGGTAAATGGATTTAAACTCTTCCACCCAAAGTGTGGTCATCCCCGCCAAAGTGTCTGAGCCTACCGAAAGCAAATTACCAACAATGCCAGTGGTTTTATGGTAGTTCGGTAATGGCTTATCTTGAGCAACCGCCATACTCGAACAAATAAGCGCGATACAAACGATGGCTTTACTGACTCGACGTCCCATTATTTCACCACTAAACGACTTGGAAGTACGAACGAGAACTTACTGCCTACACCGACTTCACTTTGAATTTCCAGGTGTGAGTCATGATGGCTCAACGCATGTTTCACAATTGCCAATCCTAAACCACTGCCACCCGTATCGCGTGAACGTGCTTTATCAACTCGGTAGAAACGCTCAGTCAGTCGATGCAAGTGTTGTGGCTCAATACCATCACCACTGTCTTCAACTTCAAGGCACGCACCTTGTGCGGTTTGATACCAACGAACATGAATATTGGCTCCCGGAGGAGTGTACTTCACTGCGTTGTAAACAAGGTTGGAGATCGCGCTGCGCAATTGGTCATCATCTCCAAGCACACGAAGGCTGGTATCGACAGCAAACTTGAGTTTATGTTGGTCATCACCACTTAAGCTGATCGCTTCTTTCTCTAAGACTTCAAGCATTGCTGGCACGTTTACGACATCTTCCAACTCATGCATCGGCGCGGCTTCAATCTTAGATAAGGTAAGAAGTTGATTCACTAAGCTGTTCATGCGGTTAAGCTGCTCCGTCATCACCCCATGCGCTTTAGTCCACATCGGGCCGACGATCATGTCTGGGTCTTCCGTCATCTCCAGATAACCTTGTAGTACGGTCATCGGAGTGCGTAGCTCATGAGAAACGTTGGCGAAGAAGTTACGACGCATTCCTTCAAGTTGCTTAAGTTGGCTCACGTCACGCACCACCATCAGGTGTTCACCTTCCGTGTAAGGCACGATACGCAGTTCTAACATACGTTCGACATTCAACGGCGAGCGCATTTCTAGCGGTTCAGAGAAATCTTTTTTATTGAGGTACTTGATGAAATCTGGAGTTCGAATCAGGTTCGAGATAGGTTGACCGGAATCTTCTGGCCAATGGAAGCCTAACAGGTGTTGAGCTAATCGGTTACACCAAACAATGTTGCCTTCCGCGCGAAATACTACGACGGCATCGGGCAGTGATTCGGCACCGTTTCTAAAGCGACGGATCAGATTGGTGAGCTCTTTGCGTTTACGACGTTGACGCTGTTGCAAACGATAGAGACCGTTAAAGAGAGACTCCCAGTTACCACTGCCAGACGGCGGAGTCAGGCGTTTTTCATCCCATAACCAAGAAGACAAGCGCACTTGGTTATGCAAATGCCACACAAGCTGCAAAGCCGTGGCAGCCAAAAGCAACCACGGCAT
>JABXIW010000037.1 GCA_013372875.1 Gammaproteobacteria bacterium
CAAATTGATCAGTAAAGATGACTTCTTCGCCACGTCGATCTTGCTTAATAGCAAGATTCAAATTGATACGACCGTCAGGTGTAATCTGAGGAATTACTTTCAATTCCAATACAGCTTCCTTGAAAGAAATATTTGATGCACCCGAAGAACCACCTTGCAAATAAGGGATTTCTTCACCAGCTTTAATAAAGGCTTCCTGTTGGTTTGCTGTAACTACTTTAGGGCTAGAAACCACTTCACCACGATTTTCTGACTCTAAGGCTGAAATTTCTAAGTCTAAAATCAAACCTTCAGCCAATCTAAAGAACGATAAACCAAGTGAGCCTGCCGGATTAGAAACTGGTAAGTTAACATTTAACCTATCCGAAATACTTGGTGTTGGCAGCAAGAAGGAGTCATCAACACCATCAAAGTTACTGTCAAAAGTCTCTGGGGTTTCATCGAAAATATTCGGGTTATGAACTTCATTGCCAAATAATGAACCAGAGGTTGTTGCCTCATTAGAGTTAAAGTTATCAGTAATACCAAATCTAGAGCCAATATCACGTGCGAAACCATCGTCGGCAGTAACAATTCTAGCCTCAATTAACACTTGCTGAACTGGACGATCCAAAGTTTCTACTAAAGCTCGTGCTTCTTCGATTTTACTAGAGACATCTTTTACGATTAGACTATTAGTTCTTACGTCAATAGAAACAGCACCACGGTCTGATAATATGCCAACATTTTGCTCAGCAGATGTTGAGCCAGCAGCACTTGAAGTAGAAAGATTTGACGGCTTTAACAAAGAAGCTAACTCAACAGCCTTGGCATAATTCACTTGAATAATTTCAGTACGCAGTGGAGCTAGCTCTTCTACTTGTTTCATGGCTTCAAGTTCTTGCTCTTCACGCGCAGCGATTACATCAGCTGGAGCAATCATAATCACGTTGCCTTCTTGGCGCTTACCTAAGCCTTTTGATTTAAGGATAATATCTAGCGCTTGATCCCAAGGAACATTTACTAGGTTTAATGCCATTGAACCTTGCACATCATCGCTGATTACGATGTTCAAACCCGCAAAATCGCCTAAAGTATGTAATATTGCTTTTAAATCCATGTCTTGGAACTGTAAAGTCAAACGATCGCCAGACCACTTTGGCTTTTCTCTTTCACGGCGCTCAATTTCTTGCTTAGTAAGTGGCTTTAATTCTAAGGTATACTGGTCATCCGCTTGATAAGCCAAATATTCGAAGTTATCAGTAGCTCTTACTACTAAACGAACGGTATTGCCGCGACGACTGGTTTCAACAATCTGCGCAGGAGTAGCGAAATCAACGACGTCTAAACGACGGATAAAGTTAGGGTCAATATCCGTATCTAAGAAATCAGCAATCACATTACGACCTTCTTGACGTAAATCGACCGCAACATTAGGGTTACCCAAGTTTACCAATACTCGGCCTGCACCATCAGTTCCACGTCTAAAATCAATGCTCGAAATGTCATATCCACTAGCCGCAGACGATTGACGTGGTAAACTAGCAGCAACATTAGATGTTGAGCCTGCGCCAACACCACCAAGCGTAATTACATAGGCATTACCCTGAACCTGGCTATTATAAGAAACCATTTGATCTAGATTGATAATAACGCGGGTTCGGTCACCAGCTTCTAAAGCGGTTACCGAATTGACCACACCAACGCCCACTTGCTTGGTTTTATAGTTAAGATTTGAATCAACGCCACTAAAATCCATAGAGATTCGAGCAGGGCTGGTCGTTGTAAATTCAGAAGGGGTCGGCGGCGTTCCAGAATACTCAAGCCTTACCTGAACTTGATCACCAGGCAAAACTTGGTAATCAATGGATTCCAATTGACTGGCATGGATGCCCCAAGATGCCAGCAATGCAACCATTGCCACTGAACATTTCTTTAGAAAACTATTTGTTTTTTTCAACATAATTTTATTACCCAAGTGTAACTGTTGATTCCATCTATTCGTTAGTCTCATCATCTGCCCCCTACTGCCCTATCACTAGGTACTGCGGACGTTTTTCCCAACATCCCTTTGAATTCGGTACGATCGCTTCAATGGTAATTTGATCGCTATCGATTTTTAGAATTTTTCCGTCATTTAATCCTACATATTCGCCGACATGAACAGGCTGAATAACCCCTGCACTTTCACCCGACTGAATCTTTATCAAGCCACGATGCTCGCGTTTATTAGAAATTAAACCCACATATTGCAAAGCATCTAAGCCAAAACGTTCGAGATCGAATTTTTGACGATTCGGGTCTGGTTGCAAATCGGTCTCACAACCTTCTTCGATTTGCAGCAAGCGCGTTTCATATTCAGGATCTAACTCCGCAAATGGGCTGCGCAAATCAAATGCATTGTAGGCATAAGGCTCATAAGGAATAACCGTCGGCAACTCTTTAATGCCCGTAGGAGTTCGGTCTTTGATTGCCTGAACTTCCTGCTGCAACTGATCAAGACCGCTACCTTGACAACCTACCAACAAGGTTCCAGATAAAGCAGAAGTCAATAATAATTTTATAGCTTTCATATTATGAGCCTCCCTCTAAATCTTTAGGTTCGTAGCGATACGTTTTTGCTAATACCGTGAAACTTAAAATTTCTTCACCAGAATCTTCACCTGCTCTACGATTAACATCCTTAGCCGGCTCAATTTTAAAATCATGAATCGTCACAATACGTGGTAAGCCAGAAATACGACTCACAAAATCAGCAATTTGATGGAAACTACCAATTGCTGCAATAGCAATTGGTTTTTCCATATAAAACTCTTTTGGAACCTCATTTTGATATGAGTGCGAAATCAAATCGACACCTGCACCTGAAGCGGCGTAGGAAATTTCATCAAGTAAACCTGGAATTTCTGTGCTTTTTGGCAATCGCTCTAATAAATCGTTGAAAATACCCTGCATATCTTCCATTTGTTGGCGATATAGCTCTAGATTTGCCGCTTTTTTATACTTATTTTCAAATTCTGTTAAACGATCTTGCTCAACTCTTTGTTTCGACTCAAGCTCTTGAAGTTGATCGCTGGTAAAAAAGTAATAACCTAAGCCGAAAACCGTCAACATAACGAGTACGATAACGACGATTTTGCCAGGCCAAGGCCAGTTGCCAATATTATTAATATCTTGATATTTACTCATGTCAGCCATTATTTGGATCCTCCTTGAGCAGTATCATCATTTGTTTCTTTGCCTGGAATAACTTGAAGTGCATCTAGCGTAAATATTTGCGCTGGAATACCTTTACGCTCTTTTTCAACATGCTTTAAATCTTTGTATTCTAAGCGCTCAGCCGACTCCATTTTACGCATAAACTCTGAAATTCTAGGGTTAGTTTCACCTCGACCATTGAAAGTTAAGTTTTTATCATTCTTACGCTCAAAGCTGTTCAAATGAATACCTTCGGGAACCGACTTAACCAATTCATCAAACAATCGAACCACTTCTGGACGACTTTGTTGGAGCCCTTGAATCACTTCCATTTGGTTTTCTAGTTCTTCAAGTTTCTTCTCGATTTGGTTAATTTCTGCAATTTGGCGATCCAGCTGACGAATCTCGTTTTGCAAATAATTGTTACGCTCTTGCTGCGCTTCAATTCGGCCATTCATAGCCCAAGTGACTAGCCCCATAATACCAACCGCAAGCAAAGCCATTAGGCCAAGGGTGATAAAGAACTCTTTTTGACGCTGTTGGCGTGCTTCTTCACGCCAATCGAGTAAGTTAATTAAAGCCATTAGTCGAAACTCCTTAGTGCAAGTCCGCAACTGATCATCATCGCTGGCGCATCCGAGCTTAGCGCTTGCGTATTGACATGCGAAGAGATAGACATTTCTGCAAACGGATTCGCTACACGCGTTGGCGTTCCCAAGTGCTCTTGAATCATCATGTCCAAGCCGTTAATCGAGGCACAACCACCGGCTAGGATTATCTCGTTTACCGCATTAAACTCACTGGCTGAGAAGAAGAATTGCAATGCTCGACCCACTTGCTGAGTAATGATTTCCGCAAATGGAATCAAAATTTCCGCTTCGTAATCGTCTGGCAAGCTGCCTTGTTTTTTAGCAAGACCCGCTTCTTGATACGACAAGCCATAACGTGACTGAATATCTTCGGTTTATTGGTTACCTCCTAATAATTGCGCACGGTTATAAATCACTTGTCCGTTTTGCAGCAC
>JABXIW010000134.1 GCA_013372875.1 Gammaproteobacteria bacterium
TGGTATTGCTTCATCAACGGTAGAAACCGACCAAATATGGAACTCACCATTCTAAATGCTTTCTATGACATCTTTATGTAAAGCGAGGTGCTTCAAGTTCGATTTAGGCATAATAACGCCTTGATGACCAGTGAAGCCTTGGTGTTTACAAACTTGATAAAAACCTTCGATCTTCTCATTTAAACCGCCTACCGCTTGTACTCGACCAAATTGGTCCACCGCGCCAGTCACCGCGATTTGTTGATTAACCGGTGATTCAGACAGTGCACTTACCAAACAGCATAACTCTGCCAATGAAGCACTATCACCATCAACTTCACTATAGGACTGCTCGAAAACAATAGACGCAGAGTAAGGTAGTGGCTCATCCAAATTCAAAGCAGAGCTTAAAAATGCTTGCATGATCATCATGCCTTTCGCATGAAGATTGCCTCCAAGTTCAGCTTTGCGCTCAACATCGGAAATGTCACCATCTCCAAAGTGAATAACACATGAAATTCGCGCTGGCTCGCCATAAGAGACAGGATGCCCGGCCATATCAATAACCGTGAGTCCGTTAATTTGGCCGACTTGTTCGCCAGTAGTCTCAATGATGACCTGACCATCAAGAATGTCATAAACTGCACGTTGAGGAAGGTAAGACTCTCGATAATATTTATCGTCGATGGCTTTATCTATCGCCACATAATCAATGATATTTTGATCGCTAAACTGAGCAGCTAAGCTAAGTAGTTGGCAATGCCACATCACACCTAAAGGCAAATAATGTTGGTCCTCAGTTAAACGCATGCCTGCTAATAGTAACCGTTGAAAAGCACCTTCATCCAACGATGGGAAACCGTACTCCGAACAAATCCAATTCACCAAACCGACATACAACTCTAAGTTACTTGCAGATAAGTGGATATCTTCTTCAACTTCGGTATACATCGTTAGGCCGGTTGAAAAATCTTCGTCAACATACTCAAGGTCGGCCAATTGATTACGATCGCCAGTAACAATAATCTTAACGTCAAATTCTTTTTCATCGGCCGTTAAAATAGGTAGTCGAGTAGGGCTTACATTCAAGGGTTTTACTGGCTTTCCTTGAATGGCAGACTTAATGCTCGGCCAATATCCGGGATTCGCCAAAATGAGGTTCGCTGGTAAAATCAAATACCCGCCGTTAGCCTTGGAAAGTAATCCAGCTTCAACTACAGCATCGCCTTTTAAATCAACACTGTAGCGATCAAACAAGAGCTTTGCGTCCAAAGACTCTGTCACTATTGCGGGCTCTGAACCATCAGTGACCACGTCACAAATAAACTTACGATAAACCGTATTATCTGCACAGTTTATTACCAATACTCGAGTCAAGCCTTTGATTTTCTTAAATCGTTCAACAGTAGCGAGGAGTCTTGGTTGAAGTTCTACGAACTTCTTCTTAGGTAGAGAGGAGGCAGATTTTAAAATGTCGTCGTACTGTTCGAACGAAGGAGTCACGTCTTTCCAATTAAGTTGATTCATTTAATTTCATCATTATTCAATATTGCGGTCATTATAACGAAAGGGCTCTAAACTCCCTAGTGCCAATTGGTGTAGTTGTAAATGCAAATAACTCGTTGAGTATCATTTGGACAAATGAGTGATCAACATCGATACTTCAAAGAGTTTTCATTGATGAATAACTATAACTGGGTTACGCTGTCACCAGGTTAGCTTTATGAGTCAGAAAGAATGAAATATCAGCAACTTGAAAATTTAGAATGTGGATGGAAGTGGAAGTATCTAATCAAAAAATGGAAAGATGGTGAAGCGATTACCAGACATATTGATACAAGTGAAGCTGATGCAGCTGTCGCCGAGTTACGACGCATAGAGCACGAGCCTACATTAGTGCTAGCTTGGATTGAAAAACACATGTCTGAAGAGCTAGAGAACAAACTCAAGCAGGCTATTCGCGCAAAACGAAAGCGTCACTTCAACGCAGAACAAGTTCATACCAAAAAGAAATCGATCGATCTTGATTACCGTGTTTGGGAAAAATTATCTAATCGAGCCAATGAACTGGGGTGTACGCTGTCTGATGCCATTGAATATTTACTTTCAGAAGCCTCAAGAAGTGAAAAAGCAAGCCAGAAAGTTACGTCCATCAAAGAAGACTTGAGTAAGCTACTATCCAGCTAAGGAGTGTTAGATGCTATATGTGATATTAATTGCTGCAATCGTCATATTCTGGTTGATCGCCGTGGATAGACCCGTGTTAAAAGTGAGTTTTGATGACGGCCACTTGAGCAAGGTAAAAGGGCATATACCTCCATCTTTTAAACATAACTTACAAGATATTGGCGAACATGACCCATTTACTGGTGAACTCAAAGTGTACAACCAACGCTCCGGAATGAGGCTGGTCTTTTCTAAAGACGTACCAAAGAAAGTTCAACAACGAATTCGAAATGTTTTCCCTCATCAAGGTTTCAAAGCCAATAAAGATAAGAAACAAGCTTAGCCGACATATCAATTACTTATCTACGTTAAACGGGACGCAAAATTGCGTCCCGTTTTAGCATTTGACGCATAAAAAATTACAATCAGTCCATTTATCAAAAATGGATTTACGAATGCGATACGTTGTCACTTTATTTTTATTATTGTTACCCACAGCATCAACATTGGCCGATGATTCAGAAACAAATCCAGTGGCTAAGAAAATCAAATCGACGCTACAAAAGAAAGTCGATAAGCAGTTCGACCAATATGATGGTTATTGCGATTTAATGATTGAAATGGAACATAAAGGAAAAGTAGCAATAGTAAAACGAGTTACTGGAAGCGGAGATACAAAAGTTTGCCGTTTTGCTCGTTCAAACTTAAAAACCGGTAAGCGATATCGTTACAAACATCCTGAAAAATATATCCGCATACATATAACAACTGGTTCGTGAACCTTCAGTTTAAAGTAAGCAAGACCGAGTTACCGTAGATCAATTGATTTCTATAATCCGTAGATAGAAGTAGCATGGGAATGAATTGCAAAAAAGTTTGATAGACTTGGATTGTCAAGTATTTCAATAACTTGTGCTGAATTGGCCTTAGTGATTGCAAGTCCACAGGAATCATTATTACAGTGCGCATTATGGGCGCTTATGTTGAATGCGATTGCATATGCGTATCCTATAAAATGTCTCTCTTTTGAGGGACTATTCAATGAAGTATCACGAAATGACTAAAAACTATATTTTTCGTGAATTTGAATGTGGTTTATCCGTCGAACAAGCTGCTGAACTTTGTTTGAA
>JABXIW010000121.1 GCA_013372875.1 Gammaproteobacteria bacterium
AAGCTACCAGTTAAACGCTACATTGCAACGACACGCTTAGGAAGAAAATGACTATTTCTCATTACTGTGAGTTGGTTAGGGAGACCACCATGCTATCGAATACAAAAAGAACAGAAATCAAAAAAGGCGCTCATAAAGCGGTGACTGAAGTTGAAAAGCTGCACACGATTATTGATGAAAGCCTAATTGCCCATATTGCAATCACCAACGAGTCAGGGCCAGTGGTTATCCCTATGTTAGCTTGGCGCGTCGATGATTTTATATACATCCACGGCGCAAATAACAGCCGACTGTTACGCTCCCTCAAACAAGGCCAACCGACATGTCTCACCTTCACCTTGTTTGATGGTTGGGTATTGGCGCGTTCCGCATTTCACCACAGCGCGCATTATCGCAGTGCGGTTGTGTTTGGTCAGTTTGAAACTGTTGAAGACAATCAGGAAAAAGATCGTTTACTGAATCACTTTCTCGAACAAATCGCGCCGGGAAGAACAGAACATGTCCGTTTGAGTAACGAGAAAGAGCTCAGCGCCACCATGCTTCTGCGTATTTCTTTAGAGGAAGCATCGGTAAAAATCAGTCGTTTTGGTGTCAACGACGACGCTCAAGATATGGATATTCCGGTTTGGGCGGGGGTGCTGCCATATCGAACCGTCGTGGGGCCTCTTGAACCATGTTCGGATTTGTATGAAGGCATCGAAGACCCCGATTACAGCAGCGCCTATCCTAACCGCTGGTACGCTTCGGAGAAACTCAGCTAAGAGTTCCTGTTGCTAACCCTCTCACTTTTGCTAACGCTCTCAATAGCAACTTTCACCCACTCTCCTAAATCACCGCTGGTCCTGCCAGCGGTGTTCGTAACTTTGTATCCAAAGACTTCAATTTCCCGTATAACAAACCATGAGCAATAGGAGAGAGTTATGTCGGGAAAGGAAAGAAACCTACCAACACACCGTATTTCTAGATTCAGCAAATTTGCCTCGCTTGCAACAAGAGTCGCGGGCAATGTTATTGCTGAAGGCACCAAGCAAATCGCCAAAGGCAACAGACCGAAAGCGAAAGACCTTTTGCTCACCCCTCAAAATATTGCACGGCTGACCGATCAACTGGCGCACTTACGCGGCGCAGCGATGAAACTTGGTCAAATGCTGTCGATGGATGCGGGAGACATTCTAGAACCGGAGTTGGCCGAGATTTTGGCCAGATTGCGTTCAAACGCCGATCCAATGCCATCAAAGCAGCTCAACAGCGTGATGGTAAATGCACTTGGTGAACAGTGGAAATCCGCGTTTCTTGCTTTCAACTTCAAACCTATTGCGAGTGCATCCATAGGGCAAGTTCACCAAGCCTACAGCGATTCTGGCGATAATTTGGCAGTTAAAGTGCAATATCCCGGTATCAGAAAGAGCATCGACAGCGACGTCGATAATGTCGGTACGCTTTTGAAAATTGTTGGCCTTATCCCTGAGTCTGTTGACTATAAAGGACTGTTGGAAGAGGCGAAAAAACAGCTGCACGACGAAGCCAATTATGAACGAGAAGCTCAGTTTGCCTATAGATATCAAAAGGCTCTACAAGACCATCCGCATTTTGTGGTGCCAAAAATCTACCCGGAAATTTCATCCCAATCCGTTCTGGCTATGGCGTTCATTCAAGGGACGCCCATAGAGAAAATTGCAAACTACGACCAAGAAACTCGCGACTTTGTAATGCACAATTTGTTGGAACTGCTGTTTAAAGAACTGTTCGAATTCAAAATGGTGCAAACCGATCCAAACTTCGCAAACTACCTCTATCTTGAACAAAGTAAACAAATCGGGCTGTTAGATTTTGGCGCAACTCGCGAATACAGTGAACGTTTTAGTTCCGGTTATCGCCAAGCCTTTTCATCTGTCGTGAACGATGACGAACAAGGGCTCAACGATGCTTTAGAGCAAATAGGCTTTTTCGCCCAAAGCATCAAACCAGAGCAGAGAACGGCGATTTTAGATTTGGTCAAAATGGCATGCGAACCCATGCTAATTAATGAAGCTTATGACTTTAAAGCCAGCGGACTGGCGCAAAAACTGCGAGAAGCTGGAACAATTCTGAGTATGGAGCAAGATTATTGGCATACCCCACCAGCCGATGCCATATTCTTGCACCGAAAAATTGGTGGCATGTATTTGCTCGCCGCTCGAATCGGTGCAAAAGTAAACATTCGTCGATTAGTACAGCCATATCTCAAGATCAATAGTGGATAGCCTATTGTTTTTCTGTCACTTTCAAGTACCTTGAGCAGTTATTCTGCGTCATCAACAGCCCACTTTATTGAGATTTATTGACTATGGTTAATGAATATAAGGTCAATAAGCAAAGTTAGCTGGCTGATGTGTCACGTATGACGCCACAACTTTATCCATGAAAACGAATTAACTATCGGGGGCTCGGTGAGCAAGTTTCAAGATCTCTCCACTCTAATCCAACAAATTGGCCAAGCCGAAGAATCGGATCAAGTCGCAACGCTCAATGAATCTATCGAAGCGGGTCTCGAACCCGGCGCGGTTGCGCTGATCCTCGAAGCTTTCCCTATCGAAGACCGTGTTCGGTTATGGAGAGCATTGCCGTTAGAACTTCATATCGACGTTTTGACAGAGATGCGTGCCGATGTACGTTTCTCTATCATCAATGCGTTATCTGAAGTCGAACTGAAACTCACCCTCGCTAAACTCGACAACTTATCGTTGATCGAATGGGCAGACTCGTTACCAGAGGCCATCATCAATGAAGCGCTCGCTTTAATTGAAAAAGACGAGCTTGAACTGTACGACCAAGCGAATGAATATGAAGACGATGAGCTAGGTCGCTGGGCGGAGCGTAAAATCATTACGCTGCCGTTCAATATAACGGTTGGAACCGCAAAGCAGTTGATGGAACGCTACAGCTACGATACGCCGCAGCAAGTGTACCTGATTAACCGAAACAAACAGTTCCGTGGCGCAGTAAACTATTACGAGATCTTAAGAAGTGATTCAGGCGTGCGTTTGAAAACACTTGAGATTGAAACCGTTACC
>JABXIW010000194.1 GCA_013372875.1 Gammaproteobacteria bacterium
GAAGAGTATTTAGAAGGCGACGAGATTGAAATCGAAGCGATCGGCATTGATGTTGATGCACATCCTATCGAACTGTATAAGCTTTTTAAAATCGCAAACTTGGTCAGTGGTGGTGGCGAAGCAAAACATATCATCGAAGAAGGTTATGTTGCGGTGAATGGCGAGCTAGAAACACGCAAACGCCGCAAAATGTACGATGGTGACTTTTTTGAGTTTAACCAAGAATACTATGTGGTGGTTTGTGACGCGCCAGTGACAGAACCAGAAACGGCAGAACAAAAAGCGGAAAAGAAAGCGAAGAAAGAAGTGCAATCTACTCGTAAAGAGAAGTCTCGCCAAAGTAAGCCGCCTAAAGCGAAAGGCACAGGACCTAAATCAACGGGTCGTAAAGCGGCACATAAAGAGCGCAAAGCACAAAAAGAAGCGTTGTCTCAGTCAGCTAAGAAAGGCAAGAAAGAAGACAAACCACAAGCAACGCGTGACCCGAAGAGTGGACGTAACTCTATCGACTTCTTCTAAGCGATAGAATCTTATAAGCGATTGAATCTTAGTGTTCAAACTCAAACATACCAAAAGCGCCGACATGTGTTTGGCGCTTTTTTGTTGGGATAGTTTGTGTGGCTTATGCGGCATGACGAGATAAGCTTAATGCACCGTGCATTGGCAGGTTGCGTATTCTGTCCAGTGATGAATTGCACTTGGTTTACCGAGATAAAACCCTTGATAATAATCGAGTTCCAGTTGACGCATGGCTTGCAGCTGGTTGTTCTCTTCAACTCCTTCGATAATCACTTTGGCCCCCATGTTTGCCGCTAGATCTACCGCACTTCGAATGGAAAAGGTATCACCAGCGCAATAATCGAGTAGATAAGAGCGATCAATTTTAATTATGTCAGGACAAAGCTGCTGAACTCGGGCAATGTCGGAATGTTGCGCGCCAAAATCATCGATGGCAAAGATAAAGCCATTCGCTCTCATTAACTGTACGGCTTTAATCAGTAAATCAGTATCACCGCAGGATTCTTCTACAACCTCAAACACCACATCAGACGGGGTCATACCCAAATCAGCAAGACGTTTGTAAAGCAAGCCGTTGTCTTTAAAGCCCATGTCTTTGGTGAGCGTGAGTAGGGTTTGAGGCATAACATTGAGAAAGAGCTTAATTGGCGTTCCGGCAAAGTGACGAGCGAAGTTTCTGATGTGCATGGCTCGGGATAAAAATTCAACACATAAGCGAAAGTAAGGGTCGATACTTGCGTTGGAGAGAAAAATGTCAGGGCGAATTTGAACGCCGTCTGCGCCATGAATACGAAGGAGGGCTTCCATTCCAATAACGCGTTGGTGCTTATCAAAAATCGGCTGATAAACACTGTGAAAAGTGAATTGGTTGATGACTACGTAATATTCCCCAAGACCGTCCTGTCTTATGTACTGTTCGTAGTCAGACTGTTTCTTTAACTCCATGAAAAACGCCGAGAATTTAGCATTGAGTCAATGTAACAGGATGCAGTTCCAATTTGAAGAATCAAATGTGTCTAATTGCATTTGCTATTGAGTTAATTTGAAATAGATTCCGATTTTTTCTCAATATATCGAAAAATGAGTGACAGACCGAAACAAATCAAGAAGTAAGAAAAGCCAACAATCAGCCAAATTTCAAAGATATATCCTGATGAGTTTGCCATCTCTGTCCCAACGAAAGTCATTTCTTGTATAGAAATTAGCGAAACGATGGAGGTGTCTTTCACCAAAGAGATGGTTTGACCGGCAAGTGCAGGTGTTATTGCTTTAAGCACCTGTGGCGCGATAACGAATCGGTATTTCACCCACCGAGACAAGCCCAATGAATCCGACGCTTCCCACTGACCTTGGTCGATACTTTGTAAACCTGCGCGCACAACTTCTGCTATGTATGCAGAAGAGAGTAAGCCGACGCATAACACACCAGAGGCAAGATTTTCCCAAAGGTTAGAAGGTCCAAAAAGAAAGCTTTGTAGCGCATTTGGTTCACCGTTGTAGTTTCGTAGAAGATCTTCCAAACCGAGTAACGGGATCAATTGGTTAGAAATGAAAAAGTAGAAAATAAAAACAAAAACCAACGGCGGGATGTTTCTTACCAACTGAATAAATGCGTTGGCAGGTGTACGCAACCAAACGGAGCGAGAGAAGCGGGCTAAGCCTAACAAAGTGCCAAGCACTAATGCGAAGCTGATGCCCCAAATACTGAGCCTTAACGTCGAAATCAAACCTTGGAAGAAGTAGGGCAAACCACCGTCAGATCTTGGTGTGAAAAGTAGTTCAAACGCCTCTTTCCACTGCCACAAATAATGCACACCAACGTTGGAACGATGGTACAGCCAAACACCACCAATACCACAGATAATAAGCAGTACCCAATCGAGCGTGTTGAACCGAACTAGAAAGGAACCTGTGTTGGCCTTGGTGGGTGCTGTGCGAGTGGTGGTTTGTTCGCCCAAAAATTTAACTCCGATAGATGATGGAAAAGTAAAATGGATGATTAAAAAGTATAGGCTCGCGAAGACCACGAGCCTTTTAGATTACTGGCCTTGCGCGACTTGGTCTTGCCAATCTAATGTCGAGAACCAGTATTCATAACGCTGTTTTAACCATCCATCTTGGGTTCTTTCTTCAATCCATTTATTGAAAAAGGCTTTTTTATCTTCCTCCCCTAAGCGAACCGCAAAGGCTTCGTTACCTTTTGATAGTCGTTCAGAGAATGGAAGGAATAGCTTGTCGCTGTGTTTCACTGTCTCATGTTCTGGTTTTGGGCTAGAAGCAATAACCGCATGGGCGTTACCATTCAGCACCTCTTGGAACGCTTGCGCGTCGTCATCAAATTGCAGAATCTTCGCTTTCGGGAAGGTTTCTCTGGCTACTTGAACGGTGAATGCGCCGCGACGAGCCGCAATTTTTACGCGTCGTGAGTCAAAATCGGAGAATTCGCTAAAACCAGAAGCCAGTTCTTTATTTGCTGCTACTTGAACACCGGAGTGCGAGTAGGGCTCGGTAAACAACACGCTTTTGGAACGCTCAGGCGTGACCGACATACCGCCAATGATCACGTCGAACTTTTTCGCCAGTAGTGCGGGAATAATGCCATCCCATGCAGTCGGTACAAATTCCACTTTCAAACCTGAATCTTGTGCTAAGCGTTTGGCCACATCGATTTCAAAACCGATTAACTCACCTTGCTTATTGCGCATTGCCCAAGGAACAAATGTTGACATACCAACGCGCAAAGTGCCTCGTTCTTTGATTTGATCGACATTGGGAGTGGCAACGTCTTCTTTCGCGAGAGTAGGCATAGCGATGGCTAGCCCTAATAATGCAGTAATGGTCGC
>JABXIW010000462.1 GCA_013372875.1 Gammaproteobacteria bacterium
CTGCACCCAAAGCAGGCGCGCTACCAGACTGCGCTAATCGCCGATTTCGCTATTCTTTATAGCCATTTCTTACTCATTCTGGCTAACCCGAACAGGGAGCGCAATAATACTGACTCCCAAGAAATGCGTCAACACTTTTTCAGGCATTTTTTAGCGATCTGGGCTAATTAGCATTAAAAGCTGAATAAGGATTGAGCAAAGCGCCAAATATTGCGACAATATCGCACTTTCAAACGCTCATTTGAATAAATTTTAGCTTAGAGAGTCTTTAATGTCTGCACAAATCCTTGATGGCAAAGCCATATCCGAAAAAGTAAAGAATCAACTGGCCGAAAAAGTCCAAGCTCGGCTGGATAAAGGCCTGCGCGCACCCGGTTTAGCGGTGGTTTTGGTAGGTGGCGACCCAGCATCACAAATCTATGTGAACAAAAAAGTTGAGGCTTGCGAAAAAGTCGGCTTTATCTCGCAAAAATTCGTTTTGGATGAAGATACCACTCAAGACTCGCTTCTGCGCCAAATTGACTCACTCAATGACGATCCAGCGATTGACGGTATTTTGGTGCAATTACCATTACCAAAACATTTGGATTCCAATGTCATTCTTGAGCGCATTAAAGCGGATAAAGATGTTGATGGCTTCCATCCTTATAATATGGGTCGTTTAACCCAAAAGATGCCAACCATGCGCCCTTGCACTCCTTATGGCGTAATGGTCATGCTTAAAGAAACTGGAATTGACCTAGTCGGCAAAGACGCCGTTGTGGTTGGCGTATCCAATATCGTAGGCCGCCCAATGGGCATGGAATTGTTGATGGAACGCTGCACTGTTACCTTCTGCCACAGTAAAACCAAAGACTTAGCAAAAAAAGTTTCGGAAGCAGACATCGTCGTTGTTGGTGTTGGTATCCCTGAGATGGTCAAAGGTGATTGGATCAAACCTGGAGCTATTGTGATTGATGTAGGTATTAATCGTCTTGAGACTGGCAAACTAGCGGGTGATGTAGAGTTTGACGTCGCAAAAGAGCGCGCCTCATGGATCACCCCAGTACCGGGCGGCGTAGGCCCTATGACCGTCGCCATGCTAATGAGCAACACCCTATTTGCTTGTGAACATTTACACGATTAATTATTAGCTCAATAAAAAGCCGCCTTTGGAATTATTCAGGCGGCTTTTTTTATTGTTTGTTTTCTTTTTGTCTGATTTTTCTTTGGATCTTTGTAAGTCTATTCTGATGCTCTAATTTTTTCATTTTGTTAGAGTGGATTGCTCCAAAAACACCTACTGCTCCAATAAAGATGACCAACCAAAACAACATTACTTTCTTCTCCAGCTAGTGCCGTTAGCACCATCTTCTAGCTCAATATTAAGCTCGTTCAATTTATCACGAATTTCGTCAGCTTTAGCCCAGTCTTTATCGGCACGAGCTTGTAAACGTTGTTGAATTAAGTCGTCAATTTCAGCGTCAGTTACATCAGACTCCCTTGCCCCTGATTTTAAAAACTCATCAGGATCTTGCTGCAACAGACTTAACACTCCTGCCAATTCTTTGAGTTTTACCGCGATAGTTGCAGCTTTTGGCATATCGGTTGCTTTTAGACGATTGACCTCTTTGGCTAACTCAAACAACACAGGCATGACTTCAGGAACATTAAAGTCATCGTCCATGGCTTCAACAAACTTTACTTCTGCTTGAGCTAAGAACTCCAACTGTTCGTCATTCGCTTGCGCCAAGTCCACACCACGTAAAGAGGTATATAAACGCTCTAAAGAAGCATCAGCCGCTTCTAAATTGGCTTGGCTGTAACTTAATTGGCTGCGGTAATGACCACTCATCAAGAAATAACGCACTGATTCAGCACGATATTCCTTTAACACATCACGAATAGTAAAGAAGTTACCTAATGACTTAGACATCTTTTCTTTATCTACTTGCACCATGCCAGTGTGGATCCAAGTACGCGCAAACTGACAGCCATTGGCCGCTTCCGATTGAGCAATTTCATTTTCATGGTGGGGGAACTGCAAATCCGAACCACCACCATGAATATCGAAAGTCTCACCTAGGCATTCTTTAGACATAGCCGAACATTCAATATGCCAGCCTGGACGCCCTTTGCCCCACGGTGAATCCCAGGTGGGCTCATTTGGCTTAGCCGCTTTCCATAAAGCAAAGTCCATCGGATCGCGCTTTTCAGAGTTAACTTCTACTCGCTCGCCAGAATTGAGCTGCTCTAAATCTTGCTTCGATAATTTGCCGTAATCCTTAAACTTAGGCACAAAATAATTCACATCACCAGACTCAGTAACATAGGCATAGTCTTTTTCGATTAGCGTTTCGATGATCTCAATAATGCCATCCATAGTGTTCGTTGCGGTGGGCTCAATATCGGGACGCTGCAAGCCAATCGCGTCGAAATCCTTATACATTTCTTGAATAAAACGCGCCGTTAGCTCATTAAAGGCTTCACCATTTTCATTGGAGCGCTCAATGATCTTGTCATCGATATCCGTAATATTGCGCACATAGGTCACATCATAACCGCGAAAACGCAAGTAACGATTGATCACATCAAATGACGAATAAGTTCGCGCATGGCCAATATGGCACAGATCATAAGTTGTCACGCCGCACACATACATGGATACCTTGCCATCGACTAATGGTTTAAAGGTTTCTTTTTGGCGCGTTAAGTTGTTGTAGATCTGTAACATGATTTATCTCTTTATTTCTATCTTGATGGTTTCAATTTAGCTTTTTTTGCCCAAAAGCATTATTATATGCCGCAAAATCAGCTTGATATTGTAGCCATTGAGTTGCATATAGGCTACGGCAATTTTATATAAATAGGTTAAATTATGTCTGAAACAATGCAGAAGGTTACTTTAACAACGAATCATGGCGATATTGTTCTTGAATTAAACGCTGAGAAAGCGCCAAAAACCGTTGAGAACTTCTTAAATTATGTGCGCAAAGGTCATTATGACGGTACTATTTTTCACCGCGTGATCTCGAACTTTATGATCCAAGGCGGCGGCTTTACTCCAGATATGGAGCAAAAAGATACGGATGCGCCAATTGAGAATGAAGCCAATAATGGCTTGGCCAATGTCAATGGTTCAATCGCTATGGCTAGAACTATGGATCCTCATTCAGCTTCGTGCCAGTTCTTTATTAACACTAAAGACAATGACTTCCTCAACTTCCAGAATGAATCGATGCAAGGCTGGGGTTATTGCGTATTCGGCCAAGTGATTGAAGGCATGGAAGTGGTTGAAGCGATTAAAGAAGTGGAAACTGGCTCATACAGCGTACATCAAGATGTGCCTGTTGAGACTGTGATGATAGAAAAGGCCTTTATCAACGAGTAACGACCTATAGGATGTAGGAAGTGCAGAAAATGCAGGAGCAATTTTCTGCGAGGTTAAACTATGACTATACATTTCATATCCGATTTACACCTCTGCGAAGAGCGCCCAGACCTAACGGCGCTCTTTAGCCAATACATGACTGAAATCGCACCTCAGTCCGATGAGCTTTATGTTTTAGGCGATTTATTCGAAAGCTGGATTGGCGATGACGATGATTCTGAATTTGTCGAATCAATTATTAGCCAATTTAAAGCCTATTCGGATTCGGGCAAAAAGCTTTATTTTCAACATGGCAATCGTGATTTTTTATTGGGCGAGGAATTTGCCAACAAAACAGGCGGCGTCATTATTGACGAAGTGCATCCATTGGCTATTGGCGCACAAAACGCTATCTTAATGCACGGCGATTCACTCTGTTGGGACGATGTAGATTATCTCAAGTTCCGCCAGATGGTACGTTCTGATGAATGGCAACAACAATTGCTTTCTCAGCCACTAGCAGTTCGTCGCGCTATTGCCGCTGACTTACGCCAAAAAAGTAAAGAAGCCCAAGAAAATAAAGCCGAATCGATTTGTGATGTGCATCCAAAAGCGATTGAAGAAGTGTTGGCTGAAAACAATGCCACTATCCTTATTCACGGCCATACTCATAGACCTGACTTCCATGACTTAGAAGTTGATAGCAAGCATTGCCAACGCATAGTCTTGAGTGACTGGGACGAGCAAGGCCAGTATTTAACGATCAATGAAACTGATATAGAGAGTCATTACTTTGGTTAGTTTGTTGCTTTAAAGCAGCCAACTAACATCCGAGTCAGCTTTAATGGTTCGGATACCTTCGCCGTCTCTAAAGACTAAACCATCTTTAGTTCCCTTTAAAAACAAACGATTACCGCAACGCTCCAGTGCTGTGCCTTCTTTGATACCCACCACATATTTATCAGGATTGGCGCAGGTGTATTCGTAGATCCGCTCAGCGCGAGTTTCACCATTATGATTCGGCGGCTGATAGTCAGTGTAATGAGGGTTAATTTGGAATGGCACCAAACCTAAAGCCCTAAAACTTCTCGGCTGCACAATGGGCATATCGTTGGTGGTGCAGATGGTGAGACCCGCCATATTCGAGCCAGCACTCCAGCCAATATAAGGTGTTCCTGAATTCACTTTACGACGAATAACATCTATCAGCTCATTGTCGTAAAGCTGTTTTAATAAATAAAAAGTATTGCCACCACCAATAGCAATAGCGTCAGCCTCTTCTACAGCTTTAATGGGATCTTCAAACTGATGAATCGAAGTGATTTGCTTACCGATTGCTGCAAGTGCTTGATTGACTTTTTGCTCATAGGCGTCAAAACCCATGGCAAAGCCAGCATAAGGAATAAACAAAATGTTGTTAATAGATTGCGGCAAGAAACCATCAATCATAGGTAGAGCATGCTCTAAATATCCCGTTTGGCCTTCACGAGAAGCGCTTAACAATAATAATTTTGACATAGTAATTCCTTAATTTTTAGACTGGCACGCCCGAATGGAAACGAAACAAAGGATCGGGCGATTCAATTAATTCTCGTTCTTTTTCTAAGAAAAACTGTACTCGCTCACTAATATCTTGCTCTGAGTAGCGTTTGGCTAAATCCAAATAATCCATAAAGTGGCGTGACTCTGATTTCAACAAAAACTTATAGTATTTTGAAAGCTCTGGCTCAGTTTCAGCAAAGTATGGCGCTAAGGCATGAAAGCGCTCACACGAGCGCGCTTCAATAATAGCGCCAATAATAAGCCCATCAATTAATCTTTGCGGTTCATCTTTTGATGCATATTTATGCAAGCCAGCGGCATATCGAGATGGCTTTATGGCTCGATACTTAATGCCGCGTTTTTCGATAAATTCCAAAACTTGTTCAAAGTGCAAAACTTCTTCACGCGTCAATTGTGAAAGTTTTTTTAACAACTCAATTCGCTCAGGATAGCGGAACATCTGCTTAACCGCAGTGGCCGCCGCCTTTTTCTCGCAATGAGCATGATCAATGAGCACCGTTTCTAACTCGTTAACGGCTTTTTCTAACCATGCTATCGGCGTTGAACACAAAAGAAACTGCTGAATTGGCGTAATATCGGCCATATTAATTGAAATTAAATATATCGTTTGGCAAAAGATGCGCCATTATAGCTTTTTGACTTGGGCTTTAAAACGCTTTATCCATTCTTCATTGGTATTGCTTTGCGCCTGATCTGATCGGTAACGAATTTTAATGTAGTATTTTATCGGGGTTGAATATCGCTGATATAATTCTGGGTGCTCATTTTGCAATAATTCTAATAAAGTCACTGGTCCGTAATGACCCGGAATGTCCACGCCAGACTTGTTTAGTTTAGCCTTTATCTGATCATAATATTTTTCAATTTGGTCGCGCTGACTAGACTTCCTTAACAGCCAAACACCAAACAACAAACCACTCAAAAGCAAAGCGGCGACTAGGCCATAACCTAAATAACGCCATTGGTTGGTTTTGATACCTAACTTTGATAACCAATTGTTTTGCTGATCTTGACCATAGCCCATCAAAGTATCATCCCAGAAACTTTTCACAGCATCCCAGCGTAATTGCAACTTCGCCAATAAACCTTGTGGCAGGTCAAAACCCACAGACTTATCGCTAAACCAGCTATCGCGACGATTAGCACGATTTCTCAAATCTTCTTCCACCCGACTCGGATGAATCGCTGCGGTAGGATCGACCCGCAGCCAGCCTTGGTTTTCAACCCAAACCTCAGTCCAAGCGTGTGCATCAGACTGACGCACTAAATAATAGTCACCATAGGGATTGTACTCACCACCTTGATAACCCGTTACAACTCTTGACGGAATACCTGCTGCACGCATAATGAAAACGAATGCACCAGCATAATGCTCACAGAAGCCTTCGCGCGTTCCCAACCAAAAACCGTCCACAACTTCTTCTTCCAGCACTTCTGGAGTCAAGGTGTATCGAAACTCTTGCTGATTGATAATATTCAAAATCCGCTGAATAAAGTCAGTAGTGGAACTTGACTGAGCAAATTCATTTTGTGCCCATTGACGAGTTTGCTCATTCCCCGAGCTGGGTAATTGCAAGTTAGTATTACGGTTAAAGTCGGACAGCGCTACACCTTGATAGTCATAACGAACGGCTTCAGCAGAATAACTGTATTGAGTATTAATTTTTTGTGGGCGACGCCAAGTGTAGTCATTGAATAAAAAAGTACCTTTGGGTGATGCAGCCAGCTGTTCTAAACCAAATAACCAACGCGATTGATTCGGTTCCATCTGTACCCGATAGCGATAACGGCTTTCATAAGGTGGTACATTAGTAGTACGGGTTGGCGCACGTGCGCCCTCACGCCAAGTAAAGCCATCGTAATTAGAAAATACCATTCCACGCCAATACATATCATTGGCACTAGGAGCCTCTCCTTCAAATTTAGCCCTAAAGGCAGGATCATCAAAAGTGGTCAATGAGCCAATATCTCCTGGGCTCATGCTATCGGAGATACCTGTACCCCCTTGGCTGGAGTCGGGCATTGCCCACAAGGGACCTGGTAGACGTGGAAATAAGAAAAACAATACCAGCATAATGGGCAAGGCTTGCAATAATGCCACTCCTGAAATTCTGCCCAAATGCTTGATGCCTTTAACGCCTTGTATCGAGTTAAGTGCCACCAATCCTGATAAAATCGCAACCATAGCCACTAGTAAATACAAACCCATGGCGATGGATTGATTAAACAAAAAAGCCATGACCATGATAAAAAATGAAATAAACAGAGTTAAAGCTGCATCACGATAGTTTTTTGATTCAAGTAGCTTAAAGCCATACATCAAGCAAATCAGCCCAACCCCCGCATCACGACCACTGATAGTCCGAAAGTAGAAAAAAACTCCAGCAAAAGCAGAAAATACAAATATTAATACCAGCCAAGATGGCAGTTTTATTTGGAATTTATAAATCACATATTTAATGGCTAGCAGCGCAATGGTAGTTGCAGAGATCCAGCTGGGTATTTCAAACCACAGTGGAAATAAAACAATCGCTTGCACCAATATCAGCATTGGTATGATGCCTGCTCTTTGAATGTTTAGCTCTGCTGCTTGCAACTTAAAGTTCCTTAATCAAAATAACGCCAGCGCTTGTAAACAACCGTATAAGTGCTTACTGCCTTTTGACAGTTCAAAGGTTTCATTGGGCAACTCTAATCCATATTCAATGCCTTTTTTTTCGGCCTGAACTAATTCATAACACAAATAAGAAAGCGCTAATTCTTTTTCAAAGTGCGCGACCGACTGCCAACTGAATAATTGTTGCTCACCCACTCTATCTTCAAACTCTTTAACTAAAATCCCACGCTCACGGGCATAGGCTTTCCACATCACCTGCTTTAAGGGATCGCCTGCTTGATATTCTTTAACGCCATAATAATCTTCGCTGCCTTTAACCGCTTGACTGCCTTCTTCGTCACCAACTGTGCCTTTTGATAGTGGTGATGGCGGTGAAATAGGTTTAGGGAAAGCTAAAATTTTATAAGGTGATTTGAACCAAGACCAAACCTTAAAAATTCCGAACGGAAAAACGCTGGTTATCAATACCCTTGGCGGTTCATACCAGCCTCTTTTTTTGATCAAAAAA
>JABXIW010000143.1 GCA_013372875.1 Gammaproteobacteria bacterium
AATGGGTTGCTAGCTCAGTCGGTAGAGCATCTGACTTTTAATCAGGTGGTCACAGGTTCGATTCCTGTGCAACCCACCATTATTTGAAAAGCCGCTATAGAAATATAGCGGCTTTTTTGTTTTTAGAAGTTTATTGTTTATCTATTCGATAAAAGCGAGCTTCGATGATTAATACTAATATTGATAGAATCACTAGAAGCATACCTATAAAGTGTACCATATGTTTAATCGTGCCAAACGTCTCATGTTCTTCTTCTAACCTATAAACCCGGTATCCTCTTTCTAAATCTTCCCTGAATTCATTGCCCATATAATGAGTTGTTACCTTTTGAGAAAAGCTCATTTCTGAATTTTGCATTAAATTACACTCTTCATGATGAATATTATTATGCTTTGCTCTACATTTGTCTTTTAATTCAGTAAGCTCAATAACTTCGGACGTATAATAGTATTTAGTGTTTGTTATTCCAAAGCTATGGAATATCGAAAGATAGATAAATAAAAAACCAAGCAAGAAAAGTCCTGCACTAATCAAAACTATCCGTTTGCGCTTCTTCTTTATATGCTCCGACTGGCCACTGGTTGAAGCGGAGACCATAGGAATATGCATCAAGTTCTTACGCACGTATGCCTTATCCAAATCTCTGATAATTTCATCTGGGCTTACTTTATAGGCTGCGCACAGCGCATCAAATATGTCTGCAGAAGGTATGCTTTTATCATTTTCCAGCTTAGATAAATAAGATTGTTCAATACCAATTTTTTCGGCGCATTCGGGTTGTGTCCAGCCGCTAATAGCTCGCAAAGATCTTAATTTTTCGCCAAGGGTCATGTTGTTCTCCATTTAGTAATTTGACCTTTAAATTGTTGAAAAATATTTAAAGAATAGGAAGTCGAATACAGGTGAATATACAGGAATATTCAAGAAACTACAGTAATATCATGTGTTTGCGAACAAGGATGTAAAAAAGGGCGCTTAGAGCGCCCTTTATCTATGCCTATTAAATTATTTTAGCTGATCAGCCAAATAAGTATAAATTAGGGCGTTTAAACTTGCGCTTTGTTTGTTATTCGAAGCGCCACCGTGACCACCTTCGGTGTTTTCATAATATAGAACATCATGACCTTGTTCTTGCATTAACGCGACCATTTTACGCGCATGACCTGGGTGAACTCGGTCATCACGAGTAGACGTGGTAAAGAAGATTTTCGGGTATTCGGTATCTTTATCGACATTGTGATAAGGCGAGTAAGTTTTTATGTATTCCCATTCATCTTCATTATCAGGGTTACCATATTCGCCCATCCAGCTAGCGCCCGCTAATAACTGATTAAAACGCTTCATGTCTAACAGTGGTACTTGGCAAACTACTGCATTGAATAAATCAGGCCGCATAGTGGCAACGGTACCTACTAGCAAGCCGCCATTCGAGCCACCACGAATACCTAAATGACGAGGAGAGGTAATTTTGCTCGCAACTAGATCTTCACCAACAGTGATAAAGTCAGTAAAAGCTATATGGCGATTTTTCTTTAATGCCGCCTGGTGCCATCTTGGGCCATACTCGCCACCACCGCGAATATTTGCTAGCGCATAAACACCGCCTTGTTCTAACCAATCCATACCGATAGTTGCTGAATAGTTAGGGCGAAGAGAAACTTCAAAGCCGCCATAACCATAAAGTAGGGTTGGGTTTTTACCGTTATATTCAGTATCTTTGTGCATCACTAAGAAGTAAGGGATTTTAGTGCCGTCTTTTGCAGTAGCAAATTTTTGCTCAACTTTGTAAGGCGTTGCATCAAAGAATGCTGGCAGGCTTTTTAATGCGCTTGCAGTGTTAGTTTTGCTATCAAAGTAATACAGGCTGCTAGGCGTTAAGAAATTGTTATAATTCACAAAGAAATTATTATGCTCATCGCTTGAGCCAGACACCGATATAGCTCCTAAATCAGGCATATCAACTTTTTCATGTGACCATTTGCCACCTTTAAATTGATAGCGGTATAGTTCGCTAGCCACGTCTTTCAGGGTATTGATAAGAATATAATCTTTAGTGGTAGAAACGCCGGAAATTGAGGTGCTACTATCAGGAACCAACACTTCAGTGAAGTTGGTCTTACCCGCTAGATAATCATCAATATTTTGTGAGAGTAGAGCCGCTTGCGGATAAGTTTTACCATCTACAGTCCAATCAGTTTTAAGCTCCAACAACATTTGGTCGTTACTAATTCCGGAGAAAGAACTATCCTGCGGACGGTTCAATTTTTTCAGGCCATCATCAGTCACTAAGAAAATATCTGAAGTGTAAAAAGTTAAACCTTGATAGATTAATTTGTAGGATTTGTCTTTGTCATGAGCAACAAAGGCCGCAACCCACACATTTTCTTTTTCGCCTTCAAAAATGGTTTTTGCTTTTTCTAGTGGCTCACCGCGTTTCCATTCTTTCACAATGCGGGCATAGCCTGAATCAGTCATGCTGCCGTCACCAAAATCAGTTCCAACGTAAACCGTATTTAAATCAATCCAATTAACTTGAGACTTTGCTTCTGGTAAATAAAAGCCATTTTCCACAAATGACTTACTTGGGATATCAAACTCGCGTACTACGGTCGCATCAGCACCGCCGCGTGATAGATTCAACAAGCAGCGTTTATATTCAGGATATAAGCAATTAGAGCCTTTATAAACCCAGTTTTCGCCTTCAGCTTCGGCTAGTTTGTCTAGGTCTAAGATGATTTCCCACTTTGGATCGTCCTTTTTGTATTCTGCTAAAGTTGTACGGCGCCATAAACCACGCTGATTAGTGCCGTCGCGCCAGAAATTATAGAAATAATCGCCCATTTGGCCGACATATGGAATACGCTCATCAGAATCATAGACCTTCAGGTTTTTCTCGTATAACTCTTCATACAAAGGCTGAGCTTTCAAATAGCCTAAAGATTTTTTGTTGTTTTCTTCAACCCAAGCTAAAGCCTTCTCGCCTTCAACTTCTTCAAGCCAAATATACGGATCTTCTTCGCTAACAGTAATTTCTGTGGCTGCTTCTACTTGCGGCTTTTGTTCAACCTGCTTTACTTCTGCTACAGGTACTTGAGCTGGAGCTTGTGCTTGCTCTGCATTGTCACAAGCGCTTAAAGCCAGTGTTATTGCAGAGACTAATGATAATAGTTTGATGTTCATTTACTTCCCCATGAATTTAAAACTTAACGAGAATAGCAAAGGGAATTAAGGAGTTCTAGACTTTAATTGTTTCAAAGATTAAAAAAGGTGCTAAAGAGCACCTTTTATATCGATTACACCCAGCCGGCTGGTTTATAGGCAGTAGGGTACTCTAGCATGCCAACTTTTTTTTGCAGCCACTCAGCATGAGTAGGTAGTTTCTGCTTAGCCATTGCTAGACGGTTAAGGATTTGATGCGGCCGTTGGGTCTTCATAGCGTTTTTATCAAGGCTATTACCAAAACGGTTTTCGAATTCCATGCTGTAAAGAATCCACTGGTAATTCACATGCCTCCAAATCCCTGCGGTATCAACCGGGCTTCGCGGATCGATTAGACTCGATGATGCAGTACTCGGCTGGTAGTTGAGACCATTAAAGTTTTGATCCTCAAAATCAAAAGGTGACGGCGGCTTTTTGTTCCAGTATTCAAACTTTGCTTTTAAACGATCGGTGATATGTTCGTCACGTTGAACGGTTTTCCAAAACTCAGTATCAGTTCTTTGAGTTAAGCAATAGTGCATGTTTATAAAGTCTAAAACTTCATAAAATTTGTTAGACATAATCCGATTATACCTAAAAGCCATAGATTCCATCTGTTGCTCATCAAATGGAAAGTGCTGAGCTAGCATAATGGAGCCCAAATCACTCAGGTATAAGCCGGTAGACTCTAATGGCTCAATAAAGCTATTAGAAAGGCCTATAGCTACGCAATTACCGTTCCAGGCTTGTGCTCTTTTTCCAACTTTGAAGTAAATAGTTCGGGAATTTAAATCTTCAGTATTACCACCTTGGTAAGCGCGCATTTCTGCTTCAGCTGCGTCTTGATCGATAAAGCTGCTGGAGTGAACATAACCAATGGATCTCTGATTTTGCATGGGGATGTCCCAAATCCAACCATTAGAAAGAGCCGTAGCCGTGGTGTACGGCCTTACCATACCAGGGTAGTGTTTGTCGTATGGCACATGCATTGTAATAGCGCGATCGCAAAGTAACCATTGCGAACAATCTTCCCACTTTACGCCTTGAGCTTCTTCAATAAGTTTTGCTCGAAAGCCAGTGCAATCTACAAAAATATCGCCACTGATGGTTCTATTAATATCGGTATTTAAATGATCAATAAAACCATTATCTTTTAGTTGTATCTCAGTTACATTGGCTAAAGTATGTTTAACACCTCGCTCCACAGAAATATCTCGTAGCATATCCGCAAATTTTTGCGCATTCATATGATAGGCATAGCTAAAACGCGCACCCATATCCCAGTCTCCAAGCATATTTGGAGATAAGCCTAAATCACAAATATCAGCTTGAGCAGTGCAGTAATAGACAAAAGGAATGCTTCGATCGGTTGCTAACCATTTTTCGATTACTCTATCGACATTGTCCGAATTGTAACGATTAAAAGGATGATAATAAGAACTGCCGTCATTTCTTAGCCAGTTGCTGTATTTAATTGCTTGTTTGAATGAACCATCGGTTTTTTTTAAAAATTCTTGTTCATCAATACCGACAACGGATAAAAAATGCCGGATAGACAAAACCGTTGCTTCTCCTACAGAAATTCTCGGAATATCAGGAGATTCAACAAGTTCAATTTCAACAGAGGGCTTTCTACCATTTCTATTTAGATAGCCGTTTAAATAAGCTGCCGCCATCCAACCTGATGAGCCGCCACCGACGATGACAATTTTTTTCTTATTCATCAGGCTACCCAACCTGCAGGCTTATAAGCGGCCGAGTATTGTTTCATGCCTAACACTTTATTTAACCAAATATGATGGGGTGGAATTTGCTGTCGTGCCGCTTGCAACCTTTGGATAATATAAGGGTGTACATTTAACGGTTTGCGATTTTTTCCGTAAAGCTCGTCGTAGTTTTCAGAATTAAAATGCATGCCGTATAAAATGCATTCGTAACTTTCATGGTTCCAAAGACCTGCAGTATCCACTGGAGCTCTAAAATCGAACTCTTCTGATTGAAAATTAAATTGATGATTTGGTTGTTGAAAAAAGAACTGATCATCAAAATCAGCATTGGTAGGAGGGCGGTTTCTCCAAAACTCTAGCTTTGCTTGTAGCCTTGGGTTTATTCTCTCCGGTTTTTGAACTTCTTTCCAAAACGCTGTATCGGTTCTTTTGGTTAAGCAATAATGCATATTGATAAAATCTAAAATTTCATAAAAACGATTGGATAAAATTCGGTTATACCTAAATGCCATATCAGCCATATCGTCATCAGAATAAGGAAAATGTTCTGCAAGTGCTACGGCACCAAGGTCACTTAAATAAAGCCCAGTGGACTCCAGCGGCTCAATAAATCCGCCTGATAAGCCAATTGCTACACAGTTGCCTTTCCAATTTTGATTTCTTCGGCCGACTTTAAAATGAATAGTTCGCGAATTTAAATTTGACGTATCGCCGCCTTGATAGGCTCGCATCTCTTTTTCCGCATCTTCTTCAGAAATAAAAGCGCTAGAATGAACATAACCTATCGATCTTTGGTTCTGCATTGGGATATCCCAAATCCAACCATTGGAAAGAGCTGTTGCAGTTGTATAGGGACGCACAATTCCAGGGAAATGATCTTCATAAGGAATATGCATGGTTATAGCACGATCGCATAGAAGCCACTGGGAATGATCTTCCCAACCAACACCAAGTTTCTCCTCAATTAATTTGGCGCGAAAACCAGTGCAATCTACATATAAGTCTGCTTCAATTTTTTCGCCAGTATCTGTATGAACAGCCGCAATATGATCATTAGTCACATCAATATCGGTCACATTTGCCAGAAGGTGTTTAACGCCTCGTGGAACAGAAATGTCTCGCAGATAATCAGCAAATTTCTGCGCGTTCATGTGATACGCATAGGTTAAAGGCGCACCTAGCCGCCACTGGCCTAACATCAATGGTGCAAGACCCATTTCACAGATTATTGGCTGCTCAGAGCAAGTTTCCATAAAAGGAATGGACTGATCCGACTCTAACCAGTCTTGAGCAGAAAAGTCTAGCGGTTGCTTGCGAATGCGTGAGAAAGGATGATGGTAGAAGCTGTTATCTTTGTTTACCCAGTTAGTATATTTGATCGATTGTTTAAAAGTCGCATCCGTTGCCTTCATAAATTCAGCTTCATTGACATCAATGACCTTCAATAAATGGCGCATTGAGGGAATGGTTGCTTCACCTACTGAGATTCTTGGGATGTCAGGCGATTCGATTAAAGTGATTTCTACTCTTGAGTTTACACCGTCAACATTCAATGCTTTTTGTAAATAAGCAGCTGCGATCCAGCCAGAGGAACCGCCGCCAACGATTGCTACTTTACGCCTAATCATGCAATCACTCATATCCCAAAAGTTTTCTTAACCCCGGCGCAGCAAAATCTACTAAGGCTTTTTGCGCATCAGGCAACTCATTAGGGATATCGTATTTCTTTCCATAAAGATTTTCTCTTGCAGTACCGCTTTGTTTGCGATCAGAGCCAACTAAGACTCTTTCTTTCCAATCCTCTGGTGGCGTTATCCCGCAACTATTCAAAAGCCAATGGAAATAGGTTTGTGCCTCATCGCTATCGATGTTTTTCAAATGTTTAATCATATCTTCGTATTTAACAAAAGTTGCACCAGCCCCATACCAAGAAACACCGTTATGGGTGAATATTTCTTGAAGTGTGGGTGCTTTTTGATAAATGCCAAAAATCATCATGTTATAGATTTGCTCAAGAGTAAATTCTTCGCCTTTTAGATGCTCAAGGTTGCCTTGAAATGAATCCGATAAAAAGAATCGGGTTCGTGCCAACACCCAATCATATGGATCTCTGACAACAACAATTTGCTTAACATTGTGCATGGCATATGCTGATTCATCTGAAAACAACAAGTGTCCCCAACTTAACATTGGCTTTGGGCTTTTAAATGCTGCTAGATGATCCCTTAAAATTGGTATCTGAATAAACTCTTTATCGTATTGTTGCTCGACTGGAACGAACATTCGAATAATGTTTTTAATTAAGTGAGTTCCGCATTTTGGGACGGAGTTTAAGAATACCGGCTGTTTTAATTCTGTTTGCTGGTAATTAGCATTTAAATCATTAAGAGTATCTGGTTTTGCGATTATTCTAGGCATAATTTTTTCTATTTAATTTTATGAGCATAACTATATAACTTATAAAATATGAATAAAAGTCATTTAAAAAAAAAGCCGGCAAAAGCCGGCTTTTTTGACTGTAATACGATTAGAAATCGTATTTGACGTTCACAAAGTATGAACGACCTAACCAGTCATATTGGCTGTAGAACGAAGAGTTACCTACTCGAGTTCCCATTCCCGCAGAAATGCGAGGAGGTTCTTTATCGAATAAGTTTCTAATACCACCAGTGATCGATAGGCCAGTTTCTGGATCTTCATAACCTACTGATAATGTGTGGTACAAAACTCTTGGTACTTTAGCTACACCTCTAGTCGCGTTTCCTGTTGCAGACCAAGTAAAGTTCTCAGTCGCTCCAACAGAAGGAATGGTGTTATCACCTTCACCAATAATGTTAGTAAACCAGTTAAAATTCCAGTTATTTCTATCATATCCTACGAAGAATGTACCGGTATGTTTTGGTTCACCAATTGCACCATTAAACTCAGATGTATTACCTGCAAACAAGGCGCGTTCAGAATCTTCCTGAATTGTATGCTTTGTTTGAATGGTTAAGTTACCTGATGGTAGCTCAGTACGATAAGTAATATCGAAGTCATAGCCTGTATTTTTTTGTCTTGCGATATTGATGAATCTATCTCGGACATTTGTAATACGGCGATCACCCATAGCGCTTTCATCACGATCGAACTGTGCACATAAAGGATCATTAGGGAAGAACTCAGAGCTATAACAACCAGTTAGGATGTTACCCGCGCCTAGAGCAGTAACTTCATCTTCAATTAAGAAGTCAAAGTAATCTAGTGATACACTTAAATCAGCAAATTCAGGACGCCATACGATTCCCCAAGTATTTGACTCTGACGTTTCAGATTCAAGCTGTCCAAAACCACCGCCGGTAAATACTTGTGCCGAAATAGACCCTCCACCATAGTTTGGAGCAAAGCCATCAGCTGCACAGTTATCTGCTATTCGTTGCGTTATGCGTTGTCCTGCTAATGCAGAGCCCCAGTTAACGCATGGGTCGATACCACGAGAACCAGTGAACGAGGTCTGATCGGCTAGGAACAACTCAAACAGTGCTGGAGTACGGAAAGAAGTACCGTGAGAACCTCGGACTGTCCATCCTGCGCCAATATGCCATGCTAAACCTAATTTATAAGTAGTAGCAGAGTCAATGTCTTTGACATCAGTATATCGTGCAGAGGCTGTTAAGTTAAGTTCTTCAATGCCTGGAAGATCGGCTAATAGTGGCATACTGATTTCACCAAATACCGCATAGGTATCAGATTCACCCGTTGTAATGCCTGCACCAGTTGCACCCCAAGCGTTACTTGCTAAAGTTACTGGACCAGGAGTATCTTCAATTTCATCATTTTGATATTGAATACCGAATGCAACGCCTGCAACGCCATGCGGCATTTCAAACGCATCACCTGTAATAGTAGCTTCTACAGTAGTTTGCTTGTAGATAGTGTTACCCGTGTCAGTACCGAATAAGAATGCTCTCATTTCTGGAGATACTTCACCTGCTAAGAATGCAGGATCTAACCAAGGAATGTCTAAACATGGCACTCCACGTACAGAAGTATTGGTGCCTGTACAAGAGCCCGCTAGCCAGTTTTGGTCAGTGATTGAGTCATTAAAGATAACCGCTGAAGTATAATCACCATCACTTTTACTGTGTTGTACGTTGGCATCCCAGTACCAGCCGCCAACTTCACCTTCTAAACCAGCAACAAAACGAGTGTAATCCACTTGAATGTTTTGGAAGCTGTGATCTGTGATTGGTGTTGGGCTTAACCATTGTGCACCAGTCCAACCAGCGCTTAATGGGTTACCTGCAAAGAAGTTTTCATTGTAGATATAGCCCCAGTATTGGCGATAGCTTTGAGAGTCAGTTTCACGACGGTTTACTAATACCTCTGCATAACCACTTAATGAGTCAGTAAAGTCCATGTTACCAGCTGCTAAGAACGTTGTACGCTCTACATCTGGAATTAGGCTTTGACGGTCTTGGAAAGGGTGGTCAGCATTTGCTACAGGAGAGTTACCATTTACAGCAAACCAGCCCGGAGGAGGCGAGAAGTCAAATGGACTTTGCGGGTTTGGAGCATCAGTGTATTGTCCCAAATCACCGTCATAATCATACTGAGCTAAGTTACGAGGATTGCCTCGAGCATCCGTTAAGTTACCTGCACCATAGTCATACAACCAAACATGACCCCAAAGTAAATCTGTACAGTGGTAGTTACCTGTACGCGGATCAATTAAATCAGCACGAGCACCAGTGTTAGCGTCAAAATAATAACGCTCACCACAAGCAAAATAGTCTCTTTCGCCACGCTTTAACTCACGAGTAACGTTGTGGTCGAATACTAATCGGAAACTACCATTATCAAATGATTGACCCCAAGTAGCACTTATACGGCTTGAACCGCCACCAGATTCTTGTGGAGAAGAGTGGAAGCCTTCGATAGTACCGCCATCACCTTCTTTAAGAATGATGTTTACAACACCAGCTACCGCATCTGAACCATAAAGAGATGATGCACCATCTTTTAAGATTTCAATACGATCAACTGCTGATAAAGGAATGGTGTTAAAGTCAAATGATGAAGTAGCACCACGAGTACCCGCTGGGCCTGCACGTCTTCCGTTCAAAAGAACCAAAGTACGATTCGCGCCTAGACCACGTAGTGATAATGTTTCAGCACCTGTACCACCATTTTGTACGAAAGCTGTAGATGTTGCTGCAGTTACCTGAGCAGAACCTGACGCTAACGTGCTTTCACGAAGCAATGCACCAACAGATGTGATACCACGATCGATAGCATCTTCTGCAATGATTACTTCAATAGGAACTGTGTCGTTCGCTTCGTCAGCACGGATACGAGAACCCGTTACGATCACTCTATTTTCTGCTTGAGCGCCATCTTCATCAGAAGGTGCTTCGGCAGCGTAAATATTAAGTGATGAAAAAGCTAGAGCACAACCAATTGCTTTAGTTATAGGTTTAAGGTTTAAACCTAAAGGATGATTTTTCATCTTTATATAACCCCATGTTGTTTGTGTACACTTCATGTAGAACTAGTATTGTTTTTGGTTGTCAAAACACAACAAGTCCAAACAATAGTTAGAACTTATCTATATTTACCTTACCTAATATAAGAAGTCAAAGAATCGGCGACTTTTTGTTATATAAAAAATGCATTAACTTGTTGTTATTATTAGCAAATGTAATTATCTGTAGCAGTTGTTAATAGATTGTTACAAATGACATTGAACTTGTTCAAATAATAGACAACGCTGGCTCGGATTATGTTTTAACTAGCAATAAAGAAAAAGGCATCAATTAAGATGCCTTTTTTAGGGATATTATCGAGCCTTTTGTAAGTCTTCAATTACAGCGGCTAGGAAGCGTGCTGCTTCACCGCCTGTACAGGCTCTGTGGTCAAAGGTTAGTGATAACGGCAACATTTTAGCGTTGGTGATACCTTTATCGGTTAACTTCAACTCGTTACGGAAACGGCCTGTTCCCATGATGGCTACTTGTGGTGGAGAGACCACTGGGGTGCCGTAACGCCCAGCAATTGAGCCGAAGTTCGATAAGGTGATAGTGGCGTTTTGCTGATCTTCTTGCTTCAAAGATTTAGTTTCAATCTTCTGGCGCAAGTCTTGAACCACAGCTCGTACACCACCCATATCCATACGATCTGCATTATGTACCACTGGTACATATAAGCCGTCACCAGAATCTACTGCGATGCCCACATTCACATTCGGGTGAATGATACGCTCAAAGTTTTGACCATCGAACCAAGCATTCATAGCTGGTACTTGTTTGGCTGCTGTGACTAAAGCACGAACATAACGCGCTAAAGAGTCAGTGCCTTTTGGCCATGCAGAAATATCCGCATCTTCAACTAGTGTAGTAGGGACAACTGTCGCATGTGAATGAGCCATACCCATTGCCATAGCACGACGAACGCCACGTACTGTCTCAGGCTTAATCTCTAAGTTAACAGCTGGTAAGCCTGCTGCTTGTGATGCTGAGATTGCAGGAGCCGCTGGAGCAGGGCGAGAGCCTGTGCCTTTTGAGGCTGCTTCAACATCATCACGTGTAATAGAGCCTTTACGACCTGATGCAGCGCAAGATCCTAAATCCACCCCTAATTTACGCGCTAATGCACGAACTGCAGGAGACGCTTTATAAGCCAATGGGTTAGAGGTATCTGTACCTGAGATCGGTGCGGCTGCAACTTTTGCAGCAGAAGCTGTTCCGTTCTTAGCCGCTTCTTTTACATCTTTCTGCGTGATTTGGCCGTTCTCGCCAGTGCCATTAACTTGGCTTAAATCTACTTTTAACTTACGCGCTAAAGCTTTAACTACTGCGCTAGAAGTTTCAGCGACTACAGTATTACCAACTTCAACTGCGCCAACTACTGTGCCACTATCTTTGGATTTAGTCTCAGCGGGCTTTTCAGCAGGAGTTTCTTCAGCTGGAGCAGAACCGCCAGTTGTTCCGCCAAATTCAACCAGTGGAGCGCCAACTTCAATTACATCGCCAGCTTGACCATAGAATTTAGTTACTGTACCAGCAACTGGAGAAGGGACTTCAACCACAGCTTTAGCAGTTTCCATTTCAACCATCGGTTGATCTACGGCTACTGTATCGCCTTCATTGACTAACCAACGAACTACTTCTGCGTCAGGCAAACCTTCGCCTAAGTCAGG
>JABXIW010000353.1 GCA_013372875.1 Gammaproteobacteria bacterium
ATAATGATTTTCTGGCGGCCACCCTACTCTTCCTTCTCTTTATCCAACTGTCTTTATTACGCTTTTACGTCATCAGCGTCTTGAACCGCTAAGCGCGCACCTTGCAAAACTAATGCTGTCAGCAAACGAACTTCTGAGGCCAACTCATCATTCCAAGCAGGCCAAATTCGAGAGATGTACGCATTATTGCCTTCACCCGGGCTCATGAAGCCATCATTGAATGCGTCAGCCATTTTCTTCAAAGATTTCTCTTCGTCATCGACCCACTGACCGCGGCTAAAGCCCGCTTCAACACAAGCCAACGCCGTTTTCGGGAAATAAGGCAAAGGCTTAGTCATGCCTTCGAAGAATAAGCGAACTAATTCAGTCAGTAGCTGTTTGGCATACTGCGCATCGGCAATTTCTGGGTAGATCAAATGCAGCGCGCCTTCTTTACGATCGTAGCCAATCAGATGAGTTTTCTTGGCATAACCCGACGCCGACATGGCAAGGTGATCGATCCACGCTGCAAGGTAATCCTGCGAGCGAATCTTACCGCTTCGGTAACGAATCAACCCAGATTGGTAACACTGGGTTAGCCAACCTGTTAGGCGAACGTTTTTCTCTTCGCCTTCATTTCGCTCAAACAAAGAGTCAAACGTCAGGTCGATTTCCAAATCGTCTTGAGGCGCACCAGATAAAAACGCCAGTTTGTCCACCAGCTCTTCCGCCTGAACTCGGTTGGTTTCAAACTCGATATCACCAAACGCCCCCACCGGCAGTTTGCCTTGCGCGCGCTGTTGACTCATAAAGTGTTTAAGCACCTCTGTTTTTTTCTCTGGCTGCATCAATGTCGTTTCAAGCAAGGTTTCTAACAGATCATCACGCATTTGATAACTTTCCAAACCACCTAAAACAAAGGGTTCGTCGTCTTCCATCACCGGCAGTGGCGGTTCAAAGATTACTTTTAAACGACGATTGAAAAAATACTGCACAGGTAAGCGCCAGAAACGTTGCAACTCGACTAAGTCGAGCTCAAGTGGGTACGTCGCTCCTAACAGATAGTCGTCTAATGCCCGATTAAAATCACGACGAACATAGCCTTGCGATTGACTACTTTGAGTCAATGCTGCTGGAATCCACTCTTTCGCGTAGCTGGCGTGCATGCCTTGGAACGCACTTGGGCTAAACGGCACCATGGCGTGGGTATTCACCAACGCATTTAATAAGTTGTCGCCAGACTCATCAACGGGCAACGCTTCATCACCACTTAAACAATAGTTTTGGTGGCAGTATTCCATCAGCTCAGAAACCAGAACCGAAGGCACTCGCTCGGTATTGTCTTGGATTGAACGGCCAACATAACTGATGTATAGCGTTTGCTGTGCCGATAGCATTGCTTCGAGGAATAGGTAACGGTCATCATCTCGGCGCGAACGGTCGCCCGGTTTGGTTCTTCCGGTCATCAAGTCAAAGCCTTCTGGCGGCATGGAACGCGGATACACGCCGTCATTCATCCCCAACAGACAAACGGTTCTAAACGGAATAGAGCGCATCGGCATCAGGGTACAAAAGTTCACTTGACCAGCCAGGAAGCGCTGGCTGACTCGTGTGCCAGATAATTTGTTTTGAAGGTATTGGCTGATGATCGACGGCGATAACGCATCATCAAATGCGGCATCAGCTAATTGCTCTTTGAGTTGGCTGAGCGTATCGCGAATGGATTTGAGCGCCATTTCGCCTTCTAACTCAACTGAGAAGAAGTCATCCAGCAGTAAAACTAAAGTCTCTCGCCAACCATCAATAGTCTGAACATGAGAAAGTTTGCTGCGATAAGTGCTAATTTGTTGGATAAAGTGTGCCAACTTGCCCGCAAGCTCTGCACCCATGCCTTGCACTTCGTTGTACGGAGATAAACTGCCTTGCTCGGTTTCAAACAAGCCTGCGGATTCTGGCATCGCATAGCCGAGCAACATGCGTTGAATACCAAATTGCCACGTGTTTTGACGTGTTTCCGGCAGTTCAAATTCGCGTCCGGTATTGGCATCCAACCCCCAGCGAATTCCCGATTCTTCAACCCATTGTTTGGCTTGTAAGAAATCATCTTCGCTGAGTTCAAAACGCTTTAATATCGCCGGAGTTTCCAGAAGTTCGAGTAGTTCTGATGCCAAACAGCGCGTATTGGGTAAGTTCACCAACTGCATAAATGCGGCGAGAATTGGGCTCTCTTGATCGGCGGTTCGGTCAGAAATCGAATAGGGAATAAAACGCTCACCCGGTGCGTTACCAAAGACCGCCTGAATCGCAGGGCTGTAAGCGTTGATGTCCGCGACCATCACGATAATATCGCGCGGTTTTAACGTTGAGTCAGCGTCGAACATCGCCAATAGTTGATCATGCAGCACTTCCACTTCACGCATCGGGCTGTGACAAGCGTGTAGGCTCAGTGATTTATCACCCAAGCTAACCACTTGTTTGTGATGACTGTTTTCAATCTGTTGGTCATCTTGATGTTCTTCAAGATTGAGAATATCCGCTTGCAATTGATGGAGCAGACTGTCGC
>JABXIW010000291.1 GCA_013372875.1 Gammaproteobacteria bacterium
CTGGTGTCACCATCAAAGTCCGTTGCGATGATTGGGAAGTTCAGCGTTAGCTCGTCGCTATTAATAGCGTGATCGATTGAGCCTTCTAACGTGAAGTTGTAAGAGCCATCCACATTCACTACCAACGTAAATACTGGATTGCCATCTGCCGTCGCACTGTAAGTGAAGCTGCCGTCAGCATTTGCCGTTTCTACGAGTACAATCGCTTCGCCATGTGAGGTAAGGCCAGTAACAGGATCCGTCGAGGAATCAAGTTGATAGCTCACCACGCGATCAGAGCCTTCTGTTGTGGTGAATTTACCGTCAATAGAAACGACACCATCTTGAGCAGAACCAACGCCTGATAAATCGTCTTCATCAACCATAATGGCATCGACGTTTGTAATGGTCGGTTGGTCATCTACGATGGTCACTGGGATCACCGCTGAGCTGGTGTCACCATCAAAATCGGTCGCAATAATTGGGAAGTTCAGCGTTAGATCGTCACTACCATTGGCATGGTCGATAGGGCCTTCTAGCGTAAAATTATAAGAGCCATCAACGTTCACTACCAACGTAAATACTGGATTGCCATTTGCTGTTGCAGTGTAGGTGAAGCTGCCATCGGCATTCGCTGTTTCAACCAAATCAACAACTTCACCATGTGACGTCAGCCCTGCAACAGGGTCGGCAGAAGAATCCAATTGATAACTAACGACACCATCAGAACCTTGCGTTGTAGCAAATTGACCGTTTATAGAAAGTGCATCACTTTGGTCTGAGCCAATCCCCGTCAAGTCATCTTCATCAACTTGGATTGCATCCACATTCGTGATGACTGGTTTATCGTCGACGATAGTCACTGGGATGGTGGCAGAAGTTGTATCGCCATCAAAGTCAGTCGCAATAATTGGGAAGTTCAGCGTTAGCTCATCGCTATTAATAGCGTGATCGATTGGGCCTTCCAGCGTGAAGTTATAACTGCCATCCGTTTTCACTACCAACGTAAAGACAGGGTTGCCATCTGCGGCCGCAACGTAGCTGAAACTGCCATCAGGATTTGCAGTCTCTATCAACGTCACTGGATTGCCTTGCGAGGTGAGCCCTGCAACCACATCTACAGAGGTATCTAACTGGTAACTCACGACACGGTCAGAACCTTGCGTTGTCGTGAACTGACCATCAATCGAAAGTGAATCATTTTGGTCCGAACCGATGTTCACTAAGTCGTCTTCATCAACACTGATGGCTTCAACATTTGTGATAGTCGGTTGGTCATCGGTAATCGTGACAGGAATAACGGCGGAAGTCGTGTCTCCATCAAAATCGGTCACTGTGATCGGAAAGTTGAGCGTTAAGCTGTCACTGTTTGCTGCGTGGTCAATCGCGCCTTCAAGTGTAAAGTTGTAGCTGCCGTCGGGATTGACAGTTAATGTAAATACCGGATTTGTCCCTGCAGTTGCCGTATAGGTGAAGCTGCCATCAGAATTGGCAGTTTCCGTCATTGTGACAGCTACGCCTTGTGAGGTTAATCCATCAACAGGTGTCGCATTCGAGTCAAGCTGGTAACTCACAACTCTGTCTGCACCTTCAGTGGTCGTAAACTGGCCATCAATTGAAACTGGGTCGTTTTGGTCTGAACCGATACCAGCCAGATCGTCTTCATCAACACTGATCGCTTCAAAATCCGTTACAACTGGCAATGAGTCAACGATCGTGACTGGCAACGTAATTTTGCTCGTGTCGCCATCAAAATCCGTCGCGACTATGGAAAAGTCTAACGTTAAGGTGTCACTATTTGGAGCATGATCAACAGCCCCTTGCAGTTCAAACGAGTAACTCCCGTCACTGTTTACCTGTAACGTAAATACCGGATTGCCGTTTGCCGTCGCCATGTAGGTAAAGCTACCGTCGGCATTACTGACTTCGGCCAACGTGATAACTTGACCGTTGGAGGTCAAACCGTTGAGCGGGTCTGAACCTGTTTCAAGCTGGTACTGAACTACACCATCTGAGCCTTGCGTGGTAGTGAACTGCCCTTCAACCAACAGTGCGTTTGATTGTCCACCATTCGTAATTAAGTCATTTTCATCTACAGTGAGAGGCTCGACATTCTCAATCGTAGGAATGTCATCTTGAATGGTAACAGGCAAAACCATGGTGCTGGTATCGCCATCAAAATCCGTCGCTGTAATCGGGAAACTCAGTGTTAACGCATCACTGCCACTAGCGTGATCGATTGGGCCTTCTAACGTAAAGTTGTATGAACCATCGGTATTCACCACCAGCGTAAATACTGAGTTGCCGTTTGCTGTCGCGGTGTAAGTGAAGCTGCCGTCGGCATTTGCGGTTTCTTCCAGCTCAACGGCTTCACCATGTGAAGTCAAGCCATCAATTGGATTGGTCGATGCGTCGAGTTGATAACTTACCACTCGGTCGGAACCTTCTGTCGTGGTGAACTTGCCGTCAACCGAAACAGAATCATTTTGATCCGAGCCGATGCTCGCAAGGTCGTCTTCATCCACCGTTAAAGCTTCTACACCATCAATAGAAGGCGCATCATCTTTAACTTCTATAACGATTTCTGCGGCTTTGGCATCGTTCGAACCTAGCGTCAAAGAAGAGCGGTCTCCGTCAGCATCAACGGCATAAACTGGAATGGTGAACGTTAACGATTCGTCGTTTGCGCCAGTATGATCCAGCTGTTCATAGAGGTTGAACTGATACTTGCCTTGAGACGGTGAGTCGATACTGATGTCGAATACCGTAATGCGCACACCATCAAGCTCAATGTAGCCTTCGTAAGTACGAACGCCATTGACATCAGAAGTGAGTTCAAGAAGTACAGTTTGCCCTTGCGATTGCAACTCGCCAGAGACATTAAATTCCGTTGGTTCTACTTCGAAGTGATCAATAATATCGCTGCCTGCGGCTGCCGAAATTGATCCGGTACCGCTAGTAATCGCGATGCCCTGTAGAGAACCTTGCTCGACGCCAGACTCGTCCAAAGACAAGCTTGTGACATTGTTAATGACTGGGTTATCGCCATCAGCAATTGTAATCACAAAGGTATTGCTGACCGTATCTTGGTCGTAATCCACGATCGTCGTTGGAAGAGAAAGCGCTATCGTATCGCTATCATTCGTCTGCTCAAGCGGTTTGAACTGTTCAAATTGGTACGTGCCGTCGGTGTTTAAAGAGATACTTAATACCACCTCTCCCGTGCCAGCTACGGTTAACGTGATGTTACTGCCATCATCAGACAAGGTCGCAACCGTCGCTTGGTTGTCAGTTAACAAACCATCAAATTGCGACAAACTTTCCTGATTAAAGGTGACTGAAGCCAACTGGTCACTGCCAATTTCGACAAACGTCCCCGTAATTGGCGCCGATGAAGATTCTTCATTCTCAAACGAGATGTCTTGCGGCGCTGGATTATCACCATCGATAATCGTCGTGACAAAGTCAATTGGCGTACGAATGCTGTTACCACCAATA
>JABXIW010000456.1 GCA_013372875.1 Gammaproteobacteria bacterium
GAACAACAAAGTACCATTCCTTGGGTGGTGTGGTCGACAGAACAACAGGAAGTGATTGCCAGCGGTGAACTTGCCGGATGGGAACACTTGGACGAGTTGGTATCGTATGCCGGCCAGCGCCAAGTCATCGCTTTACTAGCGAGTAATGATGTGGTGTTAACTCAGGTGGACATTCCGCCTGGTGCAACACGTCAGTTCGACAACATGTTGCCTTATTTGATTGAAGATGAAGTCGCGCAAGATGTGGATAGCTTGCACTTCACCGTATTGGGTAAGCAAGCGGATAAAGCACAAGTGTGTGCGGTCGAGCGCGCATGGGTACAAACCGTGCTACAGCGTTTTGCTAGCCAAGGGTTGACCATCAAACGCATCTTGCCAGATGTATTGGCATTGCCTGTCAGTGATGACAACAGCAGTGCGGCACTGATTGGTGAGCAATGGCTAATTCGTCACTCAGAGACAGAAGGCGCGGTGGTGGATTCGGCGTGGCTGGACCTTTACCTCTCTTCTTACCTGCAAAACCATGAAGGTTGGCAACTCGAATGCTACAGTTCCGTGCCAGAATCGACTGTTGAGAGCGTATGGGTTCCTAAGCCAGAAGAAATGACGATGGCGTTGCTCGCAAAAGGCGTCGCGAGTAGTAAAACGAACCTGTTAACTGGCGAGTTTAAGCCGAAGTCTTCTTGGGGTAAGTACTGGAAAGTTTGGCAAAAGGCGGCTATCGCTGCGGGCGTTTTGTTAGTGGTGGTCGTGGCTCAGCAACTTCTCGTTGTCCACAAGTACGAGGCGCAAGCACAAGCCTATCGTGAAGAAAGCGAACGCATTTTCCGTCAGGTTTTCCCAAACAAGAATCGAATTCCGACCGTAAGCTACTTAAAGCGTCAAATGACGGACGAAGAGCGCCGTTTGTCTGGTGGCTCAACAGATGTTGCGATGTTGTCATGGCTTGCTGCCTTGCCTTCAACGCTTGGTCAGGTGAAAGATCTAGAAATCACCAGCTTTAAGTATGATGGCCAACGTGGTGAAGTGCGCATTCACGCACGTAGCTCAGACTTCCAGCCTTTTGAGCAGGCTCGTGTGAAGTTGGCTGAGAAGTTTAATGTTGAGCAAGGTCAGCTTAATCGCAGTGATAACGTTGTGATGGGTAGCTTTGTGTTAAAGCGTCAGTGAGGTGATGATGAAGAATTTAATTTCTCAAGCGCAAGCTTGGTGGAGTGGCATCTCTCAGCGTGAACAACGACTTGTGCTGGGCTGTGGTGCATTCGCCATCCTTGGCATTCTTTACTGGGGGCTGCTGCAGCCGATGAGCCAACGTGCAGAGTTGGCGCAATCTCGTATCCAAAGTGAAAAGCAATTGCTTACATGGGTACAAGACAAAGCTGATGACATTACCGCATTGAGAAAAAGCGGGGGTGTCAGTTTTTCCAATCAGCCACTTAACCAACTTGTCTCTTCATCAGCGCGCCGTTTTAAGGTGGAACTGATTCGTGTGCAACCACGCAACGACAGTGTGCAAGTGTGGATTAAACCGCTCGCATTCAACCAATTGGTGGATTGGTTACGCTACTTGAAAGAGCAGCAAGGCATTGAAGTTGAATTTTTAGACATCGATCGTACAGACCAAGCGGGCATGATTGATGTGAACCGTCTGCAATTTAAGCGAGGTTAAGGTGAAGCGAGCAGTACTTTACGTTGTAATCTTTATCGTTTGTTTTTCTGTTAGCTTGATCATGGGGTTACCTGTTTCTTGGGTTCTCCAGCAAGCCCCCACTGTGAAAGGGCTCGACATACAAGGTGCTCACGGTTCCGTTTGGCAAGGTCAGGCTTCTAGCGTGCGTTGGCAGCGTCAAAACCTAGGGCAAGTGAATTGGGATTTCCAATGGTCTAGCTTGTTTACCGGCAAAGCCGAATTTTCGGTACGTTTTGGGCGCGGCAGCGATATGAACATTCGCGGTCGAGGTTTAGTTGGATACAGTCTCAGCGATGGCCCTTACGCGGAAAATTTGGTGGCGTCGATCCCGGCATCGAAAGCCGTCGAACAAGCGCGCCTGCCGGTGCCTATTGGTGTTGATGGCCAGCTGGAGTTGAACATTCGTCATGCGACTTACGCAGCTCCGTGGTGTAAAACTGGTGAAGGCACATTGGTTTGGAGTGCCAGTGGCATTCAAAGTCCAGTGGGAAGCTTAGAGCTCGGTCCTGTTATTGCTGATTTGAAATGCCAAGATAGCGTGCTAACTGCATCAGGTGAGCAAACCAGTACGCAAGTTTCCTCGGCGTTTTCAGCGGAGCTGATGCCGAATCAACGCTATTCAACGAAAGCGTGGTTTAAACCTGGCGCAGATTTCCCATCAAGCATGGGGGAGCAGTTGAAATGGCTTGGACAGCCAAACGCACAAGGCCAATACGAGTTTGACTACAAAGGCAGATTCTAATTTTAAGCCAACGTAATACAGAAAAGAGCTGCCAATGTGCAGCTCTTTTTGCTTTTGGATCATAGTAGGCCAAACCCTCTATTCGCTGTACGTAAATAAACGAGGGACAAAGCATATTGTTTAAGTGCTTGTATTTTAATGGAATTATGTGATTTTGTGCAGTTTAATTAGCTTTAGGTATATGGCAGGTCAAATACTGTTAAAGCTGCTCATGCGGAAAAAGAAAAGGCCGTGAACGGAATTCACGGCCTAATGATACAAGTTGAGTTACGCAAGTATAAGTACTTAATCTTTGCGTTGCAGGATGTCATCCCAAGGCAAATCCGTATCGCCCAGCACGATAAAGTTCGGGTTCTCTAGCGTTTCCCGTTCGTTGTAAGACAAAGGTTCGAGGTGAGTGCTGAGAATGCGTCCGCCGGCTTCTTCCACGATGCATTGCGTTGCTGCTGTATCCCATTCGCCAGTAGGGCCCAAACGTAAATAGCAATCGACAGCTCCTTCCGCCACCAAACACGCTTTTAGTGCTGCAGAACCGAGAGGAATTAAGTCGTAGTTCCAAGCGCTGCTCATGCGGCTGGTGATACGATTAATGTCTTGGCGACGGCTGATAGCAATGGCAATGTTTTGTCCTGCTTGTTCATGTTTGTGCGTGTGGATTTTCACGCTTTCAGACATGTCTGGGATTTTCCACGCACCTTTGCCGCTGTATGCGTAATACGTGACGCCAGAAACTGGCCCATACACCACGCCCATCGCTGGCTTGTTGTTGTCAATTAATGCAATGATGGTCGCAAAGTCGCCACTGCGTGCGATGAATTCTTGTGTGCCATCTAGTGGATCGACCAACCAATAACGCTGCCATTGTGCGCGCTGCTCTAAGCTGATGTCGGCGGCTTCTTCAGACAACACGGGGATGTCTGGCGTCAGTTCACTTAAACGTTCAGTGATGAGTTTGTGCGCGGCAATATCGGCGCTTGTGACCGGTGTTTCATCACTTTTGGTGTACGCTTCATATTGCTTTTTCTCGTAGATATCGAGAATCATTTGTCCCGCACTGCGGGCAATTTCGATAACTTGAGGAAGCAGGTGAGATAGATCTTTTGTCATTGGCATAGGTGATAGTCCTTACTCACAATATTTGTCGGTTTACACCGTTATTGATTGTTGTTGTGAGTGGTGTTTGGTAAGTGTTTCAGTGCCAAC
>JABXIW010000281.1 GCA_013372875.1 Gammaproteobacteria bacterium
CGGGTTCAACTCCCGCCAGCTCCACCAAACGTTTGGAAAAGGCCACCTTCGGGTGGCCTTTTTTGTATCAACAATCATATTGCCTTCTTTTCTCAGTCACTCATGCTACCTGATAACTTATCACAAGCATTACTGCGTAACTTTACAACCTATGCTAATTTAAAAACTCGTTGAGTATTAAGTTGCAAACTATACGCTCATAAGTACAACACCAACCACACATGAGAATTCAAAAGTACTCACTAAAAGGTAGAAAGTGTGTACTTACTATATACTTTTCCATTTAAAGTTCTCTAAGCTTTTGGGATATCAGGTACCTCATCCGGTTACAGAGTACATGCTGGTTTTGTAAATCTCTTCAATACAATATAGCCACAACTTGCAGCATACATCGCTGGTTATTCGAAAAAGAACATGAAAGCACCAAAGGTAATACACTGCGTAGGTCATAGTTTAGGTGGTGCTCTTGCTTCATTAGCAACTGATTGGGTGAGTAAAATAGTCTCTTCAATTTTGACCTTACTAAGAATTTCAGGTCTGGATCATATCACACAACAAAAAATGCGAAGCTATTTAAGCTTCGCATTTTTATTATGGATTAGAATTATTAGCAATATTAGAATCTATATTCCACACCTAAAGATGCTTGTTTAAAGTCTGTATTTGTATTCGCACCATCAAATACATTTTCTGCATTCAGTTCCACATCGTACCAAGTGTATTCTGCGTTAACTAAAAAGTTATCTGTTACTTTAAAACCTACACCAGCACCAGCAAATACCCCTTCGTCATCTTTGTTTCCATGGAATCCAGCAACGTTATAATCTGTCGAATACCACATTTGGCCACCTTTCGCGTACACATCCACTCTATCGGTGATTGGAGCCGTCACTTTCAATGCTGCGGTATAACCATCCGTCTCTGCATTAGCCAAATTGTTACCATAGCTACCAAAATCAATGTAGCCACCTTCAAACGCTAAGTAACGGTTAAAGCGATACCCCACCAATGCTTGCATTGCATCGCTGTCGTCCTCGAAATCATCTTGTCCATCAACTTTTAAATAACCGTAGTTCGCACCTACATAAACGCCATGATCTTTGGAGTCCGCTGCGTCAGATAAAGTACTAAACGTTGCTAGAGAAAATAGACCAACCAGAGTAACAACATTGCTTTTCATTTCGTTCTCCTAAATTAACTGATTATCGAAAGTTTCAATCATAAATAGCAAAAGCAATGCCAATATTAAATTAATGAAAAACTATTTTATTTTATAAGATTCTAACAATTAGCTAAAAACACTCGTACAAAAAACAAAATACAGGCTATTTATTTACCTTACACAAACAAAATAAATTTAGGATAAATATAACTAGTGAAAAAGCTTCTCGCTAATTTGTAGTTTTTTCAAAATAAAAATACACAGTGTGAATATTCTTGAGTTGTTAAATAGTCATTGAAATATCACGTGGCGTGTTTACTAGAAAGGAAGCCAATCACACATCCGTCGAGCCTTGCTTTGCTTAAAAGCACAAATCCTCTACTCTGTGCCTAAGCAAATTCAATGGAATTGAAAGAATGATAAAAGGCAGTGAGTACCCTTCCATTCGTGCGTTGAGGACTTTTGTTGCTGTGGCTAACTATCTCAGCTTTTCTAAAGCCGCCGATGACCTGTGCGTAACACAAGGAGCGGTCAGTAAACAGATGGCATCTTTAGAGCAACTCGTTGGGCTTCCTCTCATTCATCGAGGGTTAAACGGCGTGGAGCTAACAGAGGAAGGAAAGCGCTATTTGCCCCAAATAACAGAAGCTCTGGAGCTCATTCAGCACGCAACCGCCAGCCTAATTCAGACCAACACCGATCAAGAGCTGTTGGTTGTCGATGTCACACCCTCATTTGCCAGTCTTTGGCTCGTGCCAAATATCGATGATTTCCACCAGCGCCATCCAAATATTCGCGTGAAAATTCTTACCGGAGATGGCGCAGTTAAAAACATTCATGGTGAAAGTGATCTGCATGTGCGGTGTTTGCCTCTTTCTAATCATTCTGAATATAGCCAGCTCTTATGTGAGGAAACCTTGTTGCTGATTGGCAACACCAACCTACCAAAACTGTCAGACAGCCAAGCTATCAGCCATTACCCATTTATTCCGCAAACGACTCGCCCGCAGCTGTGGGAGCAATTCAAACAGGAGAACGATTTAGAGTGCCCAATCACCTATCACTCCGTCGGGTTTGAGCATTTTTATTTGGCGTGTGAAGCCGTGAGAATGGAGAAGGGCTTGGCTTTGCTGCCCGATTTTATGGCGCAATTTTCTATTTTACGTGGTGACATCCAACATATTGGGAATCTAAAGCTTCACAGCGGCTATGGCTATTATGTGGTGATCCCAAACTTCCGGTTAACGTCAAGAAAAGTGGCACTTTTTCATGACTGGTTAAAAGACAAACTTACCCATCATACCTAAAGCTACCGATATGAAACCAGTATAAATATGAAGATTGTGCAGAGCCTATCACCTACCGCGCCTCAAATGTAAGTATGGTTAAATTTATGGCATTCTCATCCATACTATTTGAAAAGGATAAATGGATAGTAGGATATGGACAGCAACACGCCAAGACTCTCTTTACGTACCATTGAGCCGACCGATTACCGAGAGCTCGCGGAATTAATGGACCTCGTTTTTCCTGATGTGGGCGGCTCATGGCCACGCCTGACCATAATGGATCTCATTCATCAGTTTCCCGATGGACAAATCTGTATTGAGGATAACGGCAAAATTGTCGGCGCTGCGCTGACGATCAAAGTGGACTACAACCGATTTTCACTTCCTCACCTGTACACTGACATCATCACCGAAAATAACGTCATTCAGAACCAAGTGACAGGCGATGCCATGTATGGCCTAGATGTGTTTGTTCACCCTGATTACCGTGGGCTTCGCTTGGGCCGACGTCTTTACGACGCGCGCAAAGAGTTGTGCCGCAGCAAAAACTTTAAAGCGATACTAGCCGGTGGCCGCATTCCGAATTACCACCAATACGCGGATGAACTGAGCGTTGCAGAGTACATCGACAAAGTAAAACGCCGCGAATTGCACGACCCGATCCTCTCCTTCCAGCTTGCGAATGACTTTGATGTTAAACGCATCATGCGTGGCTATTTGCCAGAAGATAACGCCTCTAAAGGCTACGCCACGTTGCTAGAGTGGGATAATTTTTTCTACGAGGAAGACATTCAATCCGTTCACGACATTGAAAAAACCTTGATTCGTATTGGCGTGGTGCAATGGCAAATGCGCGCGATGAACGATTTGGAAGACTTGCTCGATCAAGCCGAGTTTTTTATCTCCTCTCTGGCCAACTACAAAGCCGACTTCGCTTTATTTCCCGAGTTCTTCAACGCTCCGTTGATGGGATTGCAAAACGATCAAAACTCGGTTGAAGCTATTCGCTTTCTTGCTAGCTTTACAGAAGAGATCAAAAACCGTTTCTCGCAAATGGCGGTCACTTACAACATCAATATCATTGCTGGCAGTATGCCGCTCATCGAAGATGGCAAGCTCTACAACGTTGCGTACTTACTGCAACGCGATGGGGAAATTAACGCTCAGTACAAAATCCACATCACGCCACACGAACAAAAAGACTGGGTAATTGATGGCGGTGATAATGTACAAGTGTTCGAAACCGATGCTGGTAAGGTCGGCATTCTGATTTGTTATGACAGCGAGTTCCCTGAGTTGGGTCGTATGCTCGCCGAACAAGGTGCGCAAATTATCTTTGTGCCATTCTGGACCGATACCAAAAACGGCTATCAACGTGTGCGGATCTGTTCTCAATCTCGCGCGATCGAAAACGAGTGTTATGTGGCGATTGGCGGCAGTGTCGGCAACTTACCGCGCGTGGACAACGTGGACATTCAATATGCTCAATCAGCGGTGTTCTCACCTTCAGACATTTATTTCCCCCACGACGCCACATTGACGGAAGCCAGTGCGAATACGGAAATGATCATCTTTGCCGATGTTGACTTAACCAAGCTGAAACAGCTCAACACCGAAGGCTCGGTAACGAACTTGCGCCATCGACGCCTCGATTTGTACGGTGCGTTCACAACACCAAAAGAGTAGCCAGAGACACGCTCGCCGTCGCGAATCGAACGGCGAGCGGAGTCCAGCGCAACAGCGCAACAGCGCATCAGGTAAACACAATTATCAGAGGTGTGTCAGTTTTTCTCGGGAATGAGAAACAAGAATTGACCAGAGAAAACAACAGGAGTATCACTCCAATTTCCTTCCGATTTTATTAGAGGAAAGCATTTGGAACACATTAACGCTTTACTCATCTCCATGAAGCCTCTGCTGGAGCAGTACGGTTACCTTGCGCTTATTGTCAGCATCTTTTTTGAAGGTATTGGCATTCCCATGCCCGGGCAATCTCTGATGATCGCAGCGTCAATTCTGGCCTCAGAACAAGTCATGAATCTGAGTATGGTCATGGTTATATCTTGGCTCAGTTGCTTTTTGGGCAATACTTGTGGCTACTTACTTGGTTACTACTTTGAAGGATGGCTAGATAAAAAAGGTTACATCTCTGGCCCTAAAATGCAGAAGCTCCAAAGCACCATTCAAAAATATGGCCCTGCTTGTTTGGTGGTCAGCCGATTTATTGAAGGGATGAAGCAATTTATGCCTCTGGCGTGTGGGATAGCAAAAATGCCACGCAGAGAGTTTTTACTCGGCAACGCACTCGCTGCCACCATTTGGGTTTTGGTGTTCAGTTTACTTACGCATTTTGCATTTGAGCACCTCAGCGCACTCAGCCATTTATATAGCCACTACAAATACGCAATCTGGGCGAGCGCCGCGGTTGTGTTCGCATTGATGATCCTAGGCTTGCTTAAGCGAAAAAAAACAAAATCGTCGCTATAAATGTACTTTCAATAAAGGCTCTTGGTATCAGTAAGATAGATGCCATGAGCTTTTTTCTTTCATCCAAATACAAAAATTATGCAGCCATTTAGACGTCTAGACGTTGACA
>JABXIW010000014.1 GCA_013372875.1 Gammaproteobacteria bacterium
CGCGACTCAGACATCGTCAGTGGTTCAAGCCGAAGGGATTCGTCTCGTTGGGCCGTCTGGTGAAGTGCAATCATCTCCGAGCTATGCTGAAGAGATCGAACGAGCATTACCTACTCCACCTGAGAATACTCAGCCTTCGCGCTTTTTCGGCCCGACAGGTGAAAACCAAACTCTGTGGTCGATTGCTTCTGAGCTAAGGCCGTCACGTAATGTCTCGGTACAACAAACGCTTCTCGCCATTTATCGAATCAACCCTCAAGCGTTTGACAATCAAAACATCCACGAGCTGATCCCAGGCAGCCGTCTTCGTGTTCCCTCATTAGAGCAAGTTCGCAGTGCGACGACTGAGCAAGCTGTTGCCATTATGAAGGCGCATGAGTTACGACTAAAACAACCCAAGCCAGAAAAGCCAGCTCCAGTTAAACAGATAGAGGTTAAACCTAAACCTGTTGCAGAGCCGACTGCGCCAAAACCGCCAGTTGTTACTCCACCAAAACCTGAACCAGTTAAACCCGTTGAAACGACAGCAAACGTGCCACCAGTTTCGACGTCACCACAAGGTGAAAAGCAGGTTAGTGATCTAAAAGACAAGCTGCTGGGCTCGCAAAGTGAGCTTGAATCACTAGAAGAGAAAAACCATCGTCTGCGCCTCATGTTGTCTCAAGTTCAGAGCGAAGTTGAAACACTCAAAAGCGAGCTTAACGACGAAGAGCGCATTCGTTCGGAAGTGGAAAAGCTGTTGGCAGAAGAGCGCCAACGTGTTGCTGAGCAGCAACGCATGCAGCCAAGTACGATGGATAAGATTCTATCCAATGGTTGGCTAGTCGGACTCGCTGCCCTGATTCCAGGTGCGCTGCTTGCATTGTTGGTTGTCATGCTACTTGGTCGTCGCTCGAAAGCGAAAGAAGAGGAAGCCGCGCAGCAGCAGACACAAGATATCGACCCGCTTGCGGCACCAATTGGTTTAGCTGCCGCTGACCAACTTGATGATGAGCTCAGCCTAGATGATGACTTGTTTGGTGATGATGACTCTGAACCGCTATTAGAGCAGGATGAGAAAGCTGAGCTTGAAGAAGATGTCTTCGCAAACCTAGATGACGAAGAACTAGACTTCAACTTAGAAGGCGATGACGGCGAAGATCCATTTGCCGGTATCGGCGATGATGGTGATTTAGACGTTGGATTTGACGAGTTTGATTCTTCAACGAGCGGCATTCAAGTCAATGGCGACGAGAAAGCGCTGGGCCTTGAAGAGATGGAACGTGCGCTTGATGAAGTGACGCCAGAACTTGAAGTGCTCGACGAAGACGAAACAGGCTTCGACTTGTCCGACGACGATAACGCTATTTCTGATGATGAATTTGCCAAACTTCTTGCTGATGATGAACCATCGGAAGACCTTTCAAGTGGCAGCGTTGATCAAGCGATGTTGGACGACTTATTCGCAGAACTTGGCGACGATGATTTAGATCTCGACGTTGAAGATACCAAGCCAGAGCCGCAAGTCTCAGACGAGGATTTCTCGGCAGGAGAGGCGTCGGATGACGATATTGATAAGCTATTAGCTCAATACGATCAACCAGCAGAAGAAACATCAAGTGAGCTTGACCCACTTGATGAACTCGAAAGTCTGGCGGGTTTGACTGATGACACCGATATCGATGAAAACAGCACTGAGCTACTCGACGAATTGATCGATTTCGATGAAGACGAAACCGAGGAAGAGTTCGATCCGCTCAACGAATTGGAAGCGCTATCTGATTTTGAGGCTGAAGAAGCAATTGAGGAACTCGACGAAAACAGCGTTGAATTACTCGATGAGTTACTGCAAGACGACGATGAAAAGCCCGTTTTAGAAGACGAGATCACGACCGAGCTCGACCCATTCGATGATTTGATTCGTGAGGATGAGGCAGTCACTGCTGATGAGAGTCAGTTAGACGATAACTTGGTGGCTGATTTTGGTTTTGAAGAGATTGAGCCTCAAACGGAAAAAAATGAAACGCTTGAACCAGAAGAAGAGAAGCCGCTAACCGCGCAGGTTGAAGAAGACGCCTCAGAGTTAGAACTTGCATCTGGCTTAGATATCGACGCTCTGCTGAGTGAGGCGCAGCCACAACCTGCAGCTCCAGAACCAACGGAATCATTACAAGATGAAAGCGTCCCGTTTAATAGCAATGACTTCTTAGGTGATCTTGAGGAAATGTCACCAGAGCACGATCCTCTGATGACTGAGCTGGATGAACTGTTTGAATCTGACAACACCGTTTTTGAAGAAACTGAGCAAGAAAGTGCAGATTTTGCCGCCGAGCTAGATGCACTTCTGGAAGGCAAAGACGGTTTTGCTGAAGAGTTAGAAAACTCATCTGTCAAAGAGAATTTGATGCCATCGGCTGAAGAGCTGCCCTCTGAAAATGGTGAGTATCAACCTCGCGAGGAACAGACTGAACCAGAAATTACCAGTAAAGAGGAAGAACCTGCATTCACGCCAACGCCGAATACCGTTGAGAATGAATTTGGCGTTCCTCAAGAAGAAGACTGGTTACTAGACGACGTTGAGCCTGAAGCTGAAAACAAACTAGAACAAGAACCTGTCGCGGCAACGTCCACTGACGTTGATGAAGACGAGTTCAACTTCGACGAACTGGAACTGCCAGAGTTTGAGGAAGAAGATGCATTAGCATCAATGACCGCTGAGCCTGAGCTACCAGAAG